>JBBISZ010000278.1:0-3893 GCA_037441045.1 Deltaproteobacteria bacterium
TGTATATGACGTTTCCAGTTCGGAAGACATATTGTTAATAAGTGATACAATTGGCGATGAATCATCTATTGAACTATTTGATAATGCCTCCGTTGTAATGATTGAGTTGCCTCAAAAAGTGGGCTGTTCTGAAAGTTTCAAGGGTTATATAACAATGAAAAATACAGGAACAACTACATGGGTTTATGAGCAATATAAACTTGGGGCGGTTGGAGATAGTGATCCATTCATTGCAGGGGAGCCACGTGTCTGGATACCTATGGGGATTGAAGTCTATCCAGGTGATTCCTATAAATTTGAACTGAACCTCAAGGCTCCTCAAATGCCTGGCAATTATATTACAGAATGGCAGATGGTACATGAATTTATAAGATGGTTTGGAGAGATTGCTACATATTCCATAAATGTTGAATGTGAAATGCCTGTCGATTCATCCACCCTTGATAAGAAACTAATTATGGGATATCAGGGCTGGTTCTTCTGTCCAGATGATGGTTCAGCTGTAAATGAATGGTCACACTGGTATAAAAGCCAGACTCCAGATGCAAACAATATCAGGGTAGATCTATACCCTGATCTGAGTGAATTTGAACAGAATGAGTTATGTCCTACCGAAATGCAATATAAGGATGGCAGCAAAGCGTATCTCTTCTCTTCATATAATTCAAAGTCCATAGACAGGCATTTTAAGTGGATGAAAGATTATGGAATTGATGGTGTGTTTTTACAGCGATTTCTCGTTGATATAAAGGACCCGCGTTATTTTGATGCAAGAAACTCAATTCTAATGAAAATAAAGAGTGCGACTGAGGCTACTGGTAGGGTCTTTGCTGTAGAGTATGATATTTCAGGAACTGTAGAATCTACTCTTGTAGAGGATCTCAAGAATGACTGGAAATATCTTGTGGAGGCACTCAGAATTACCGCATCGGATAGATATTTACGACATAAGGGTAGACCTGTATTATTTATATGGGGACTTGGATTTAATGATAGAGTAGGAACACCAGAGCAGGCAGAAGAGATAATAAGGTGGTTTAAGAGTGATGCACCTGCAAATCAGCTTGTCACGCTTGGCGGAGGTGTTCCTGCATACTGGAGGACTTTAATGCAAGGCACAGATACAAAAACAGATCCTAAGTGGGCATCTGTTTATCGCAGTTTTGATATAATAAATCCATGGATGGTCGGTAGATTTGCGACAGAGGTGGATGTTGATAATTTTAAAAACAATATCATCATACCAGACATAAATGAATGCAAAAATTTTAGCATCGATTATATGCCTGTAGTTTTTCCAGGCTTTTCATGGTACAATATGAATAGAGGAACTACACACGAGTCGCCATTGAATTTAATTCCGAGAAATGGTGGTAAATTTTACTGGCGACAGATCTACAACTGGATAAGCGCAGGCTCTAATATGATATTTAATGCTATGTTTGATGAAGTAGATGAAGGAACCGCTATGATGAAGGTAGTTTCAAACAAAGAGGATCTACCTGTTGGAACAGGCTTTGTGTATCTCAATATAGATGGTTATACACTGCCATCGGACTTTTATCTGGATCTATCAGGTAAGGCAACCAGAATGCTGAGAGGAGAGATACCACTCAGTAGTGATATACCATTCTAACCTTTTACTGATCCTGCTGTAAGACCGGAAATTAAATTTTTCTGCAAGAAATAGAAGAGGATAACAACAGGTAGTGCTACTATAATTGCACCTGCGGCAAAATGTCCCCACTCTGTATTGTGAGCCCCTACAAAGTGCTGGAGCATTACAGGGAGAGTATAGCTCTTCTCTCTGTTCATAAATGTAGCTGCGAGTATAAATTCGTTCCATGCGGTCATAAAGGAGAATAAGGCTGTTACCGCTATTGCGGGGCGGGCAAGTGGAAGAATTATTTTGATAAATATTGTAAATCTCCCTGCGCCGTCTATCATTGCGGATTCTTCAAGCTCTTTAGGAATTGTATCAAAATAACCTTTGAGCGTCCATACGCAAAACGGGATGGAGGTAGTTGAATAGACCAGAGCCAGTCCCATAAGATGATTTAGTAGTCCGAGTTTATCAATTATGATATAGAGTGGGATCATCATCATGGTGCCGGGAAACATCTGTGTTACAAGAAATGCCATGAGCCCTGTTCTTCTAAGTGGGAATTCAAATCTTGAAAATGCATATGCTGCGGTGGTGGCAAGCAGTACCCCCAGAAGAGTTGTAATAAAACTTACTGCAACTGAATTGAAAAGCTGGTAAAAGAAAATAAATTCTCCATCTGAACTCTTTGCAAATATGACCTCATAAAAATTGTTGAGGGATATACTATCTGGAATTGGATTGAGTGAGACCTTAAAATTCTGCGTATCTGAAAATGCCATTTTGAAAACCCAGAGTACAGGATAGATTGTTACAATTGAAAAGCATATAAGAAAGAGATGTGTGAGCAGATGTCTCATATATAGACCTGTGCGCTTTTTAGTATTCATCAATATATATTCTCCGTGGCTTTTGAATATTTATTGGTAACAAGCGAATATCCCAGAAGTATGAGGAAGATTATAGTAGAATATGCTGCCGCATAACCGTATCTTTCACCTCGTTCAAATGCCCATCTATAAGCCTCTACAATCAGAATGTCTGTAGCCCCTGAAGGTTCTCCTCCTGAGACAAGATAAATTATATTGAACATATTAAAAGTCCATATAGAACCGAGTATAATAGCTGGGAACAGAGCGGGTTTTAGGAGGGGTAGAGTAATCTTTCTAAATTTTTGCCATTTTGAGGCACCTTCAATATCTGCTGCCTCATATATATCCTGTGGAATGCTCTGAAGTGCACCCAGAGATATGACCATCATAAATGGGAAACCAAGCCATGAATTGGTAATCAGATTGGCTGTAAATGCTGTTGAGAATGAACTGAACCAGGATATTTCTTGTATTCCAAAATATCCGATAAGTTCGTTTATTACTCCAAACTGCTTGTGAAACATACCCTTCCATATGAGGGCTGTTATGTAGTTTGGTATGGCCCATGGAAGTATGAGTATAACTCTGTAGACCTCTTTGAGTTTTAAGAGTGGGTTTTTGAGTATTAGGGCGAGCATAAGACCTACTGATACATGTATTATAAGATTCGCCGCCGTCCATAATATGGTTACAAGGAATGTATAATAGAATGAGAGTGGCTCCAGTATTTTTCGCCCCTCAGAAGAGAGTATTTTTAGATAGTTGTCAAGACCAACAAAGGTATATACCCCATGATTGTGCTCAAAAAAACTTAATGCTATTCCAGCAATAAACGGGATAAAAATGAGTATTATAGTACCAAGCACAGCAGGCGAGATATATCTATAAGCGTATGAATATTCTAAAAGGTTGTGAACCAGTATCTCAATATAACCTATTGCATAAAAAATATAAATAAGTATTCCCAGTATGGCACTGAAGAGGAGAGCAAGATAGTATTTGCCTATACCATTTTCTATATAATGCTTTATTGGTAGGTCCATTCTGATTGCCTCAAAGGTATTTTTTGAGCCTGGTAAAAAGTATGTATATCGAGCATCCTGCTGTTTGTAAGTCTTTAAAATCTGTTCCGTTAGTGATGACTCATTTTGAGGGATGACCTCTACCGGGGCTATCTTGTTTATAGCCTTTATTTGGGAGAGTTTGTATATTTCTTCCTGTGAGATATTTATGCGCTTGTTTGTATTAAAGTCTATTATCATCGAAATGTCTATAATGTTGTCTTTTAACTCCCCCGCATTCCATCTCTTGATGAGCTCTTTACCTGATAGAGAGTATAGCACAAATGCTACTATAGCAATGAGTCCGAAGGCATGTCTAAAATTGTAAAAAAAGATGATGCCAAGACTGAATATAAA
>JBBISZ010000279.1:0-3866 GCA_037441045.1 Deltaproteobacteria bacterium
GACCCATAAAAAATTTTATACAGAAAGCCCCTCAACTTCCCAATTTTCATTCACATATATACCCATAACATCAATATTTTTAAGCCTGTCTTTTGCCAGTTTCACACTTTTTTTTATCTGTTCTAAGTGCTTCTCCTTGCTTACTGGATTTCCAGCACAGTCATGATGCCCAACGACAACGAGTCTCTTTGAACCATGCTTCTCAACAGAAATTTGTATTTTCTTGAATGTATATTCAATCAATTTCTCATCTCCTGAAATTAATATTTTATCAGGGCCGGGTTCATTTATCATATCCACATAATCCACATCAAATTTCTCTTTTGCCCATTTTATGATAGGCTCCTGAGTCCTCCCATCCATACAGTTAATAACCGTTACAAATTTTCCGTGTGCCATAATTATTTTCCTCTTAAAAAACTTATAATATCTCTACTATTAATATTCAGTTTTAGTACCTTCTTTAATCTTCTTAACATTCCAAATACAAACCTGAGCATGGAAATAAATTCTGGTAGAAGGACAGGCGGGCTGAAGCTTTTCTCTCCCCTTATAACTGTCCTGACTCTACCTATTATTTCTTTTTCCATGACAGGAAGGTCTTCATGATTCAGATTGTCACCCTGTGTCACAAATATCATCTTATTTGATACTCCATCAATCCTCTTTATTCTATGAACAATAAGCATTTCGTCTCGTATATATGTAACAATCTCTCCTATTTTGAGATCTTGAATGGGAACCTTTTCAATTATTACCTCATCACCCTCAACAAGAAAAGGGAACATTGAAAAGCCCTCAACCCTGAACCTGAAGCTGCCATTCTTATCAATAGCCTCTCTGACCAGTTCATTTGTAATCTTTTTGTACTTACTCGTTTTCATAATACATTCTGGCTCTATCACATGCGAGATTTGAAGGCGTAAAAATATCTCCTGTATCTCTGAGATTCAATCCAGGACACATAGAACAGCTATATAAAAATTTACACTCACTACACTTTTTATAATCTGAGACTCTGAGACTCTGTACCTCCTTCAGTGCCTGTGAGTGGTGCCAGATATCAACAAGACTTTCCTTTCGCAAATCACCCAGAAGGGTCTGCCACTCAACACACGGATATACCTTACCTTCAGGGTCAATATAAATGCCTGTAATTCCTGCATAGCAGGTAATTGACTTCCATGCCTTACCTCTCTTTTTATCAAATTCCAGATCACTATATCTCAAGATAGGTTTTTTTTCTATCTTTCTTATCTCTCTAAAAATAGCCTTCTTTTCCTCAAAAGAGAGATTCATTTCTCTTACATTGTTTCTGTGTTCCATCGTTGGAGTAACTACCATATCGTATTGAGGCACAACATTTTCTCCCATAGACAATACCCATTTCAACAGTTCAATATAATATTCATAATTCTGCCGCATAACCATACTCTTTACAACTACAGGAATACCAGCCTCATTTAACATTTTTATTGCCCTCATTGTCTTTTCACACGAACCTTTAATAGTAGTGATTGTATCATGTATCTCGGGCTTTATTGAATGAAGACTGACCCCGACACTTATTACCCTGTTCTTCTTCAGATGTTCTTCCTCTTTCTTGCCAATGAGATATCCGGAGGTAATAAGTTTGATCGAAAATCCAATCCTGTTTGTCATTTCAATAATTTTACCAAAATCTCTGCGAGCGAAGACCTCTCCACCAGAGAAGGTTACAAATAGTGTATTAAGACTTCTGGCATCTATCAGTATCTTCTTTATCTCTTCAAGACTCAGCTCCTTCTTTCTTCTTTTATCAATATAACAATGTATACAGTCCTGTGGACATCGATAAGTTATATCAAAGTGAATCGAGAGAAGTGTCCCACTCCTCATCGCCTTCTGTCTTAGATAATCAAAACCGGAAATATTCTTTTTCACCTCAAATTATCCTCAGAAAAGATGAGTCCTTCTTAAAGTTAAGTATACCACAGCGAGTCTTTTTTACTATCGTTTCAATCGTCTTTATCCCGGGAATAAAGTTTTCACCATCTATTGTGGCAAATAGTACATTTGTTAGCATGTGCTGTATGGCGTCCCTGTCTGAAATAGTTTTAATAGAATTTTTCTTTGCTTTATTTATTAAATAGATTGCCTCAAGAGGTGCCCTTAAATACCGTCCCCTCACAATAGCATTTCCCCAGAAAGGAGTTGAGTATGCATATACCTTTTCCTTTTCAACAAGCAGACAGGATATCTCATCAGACAGAATATCTATTTCAGGGTTTGTATTCATTACCATTCTGATCAGAGTACTCTTACCTGCGCCGGACTTGCCCGGAAAGATATAAGCCTTCTTGCCCTTTATAAAAGAGGCGGCATGAACAAATATTCCACCAGAGCCTATAATCTTTATGGCACATACAATTCTCAAAAGAGAGCCAAGAACATGTGGGGTGCTACTTACATCCGCTCTTACTATACCTCTTGACCTGTCAAATCTCCCTCTAAAATAATACCATTTTAATTCATAAACATTCTTATCCTTCCTTGCCGCTGTTGATCTACCCCTGTAATCATCGTATCTGAGGTTGTCTATCAATCTTACATATATCTTAATATCTGGAGTTTCATCTGTAATAAAACCTGAAAAAAGTTCTTTATATGTTTCCTCCTTTTTTCTGTTTCCAACAGTTATTTGAAAGACATACTTACATATTTTTACATTAAACATTCTATCTTTTCCTCTCAATTATACTGTTAATGCGCGGCATAAAAAGTTCTGTATTGAATCCACCTATTTCTCCAAGATGAAATAGAAGTTTCTCTCTTCTGTCCTGAATTATGCCATTCATCAAATCCAAAAACTCTGATCTGCCATCAATCATTTTTTGTATAGCATATAGAATATCAGATTGCTCACCCTTTGACATAAAATAACTTTTTACCATTTCGGAAAATCCAGTATTCTTTCTGATAAAATAGATCGCAGGTAGCGTCATGTAACCTTCAGAGAGATCCTTAAGCCTGTTCTTACCTGTTTCTGTACCTACAAAGTCGAGAAGGTCATCAATCAACTGAAAGATCTCACCATAAAGCATGCCTGCCTCTCTAAAATGCAGTCTTTCTCTCTGATTTAGACCCGAAACAACAGCAATAGATTCAAAAGATGCAGAAAATAGAGCACCTGTCTTTCCCCTTATAATATCAAAATATTCATCCTCACTCACTTCTATATTCCATCTCAAGATTGCCTGTCTAAGCTCCATTCGAGTCATATAGGAGACAGAATGCGAATAAATCTTTGAGACCTCAATATCATAATTTTCAAGAACAAGTTGCGAAGCCGACGAATAAAAATAATCTCCCGCGAGTATACTTATAAGATTTCCATATCTTACATTGAGTGTTGGACGGCCACGTCTTATAGTTCCATTGTCAATTACATCATCATGAAAAAGGCTGGCGAGGTGCACAACCTCTGTCGCCGTAGCAAGAGGTACATACTTTTCTTTATCGCCAACTGATATCGCCTCAATGAGATTATAAATAGTCCTTGGTCTTACCTGCTTTCCGCCCTTCAGTTCAGAAACAATATCTTCAAACACTCCTTTTTGTTTTAATAACTCTACCGCGGTCTTATTGACCCTTTCAAGAAATTCCTCTTCTCTCATACCGGGTTACTTCTTCTTCTCCTTCTCAGACTTCTCCTGTCTACTCTCCTGCGGCATTGTAAGTCCATAGCTCTCCCTTATCCTGCTCTCTATCTCGAAGAGTAGATCCTTATGTTCTTTTAACAAAAGCCTTGCATTGTCTCTGCCCTGTCCAAGTCTCTCACCTTTGTATGAATACCATGTGCCTGATTTTTCAACGATCCCAAGATT
>JBBISZ010000280.1:0-3856 GCA_037441045.1 Deltaproteobacteria bacterium
TTTACATCCCGGTGGGGTATTACAGCCCTTCAGTGTAACATTTGTATTTGCATCAATCTTGACTGTAATCTGTTCACAGGTCATATTTTTCGGGCAGTCAGAATTAACCTGGCATACAGCCGAACATACCATTGATGGGAGACATAGTTGATTCTTGCAGAAGATATCATCCCCTGAATTTAATGGCGTATTATTTATATCGCCGCACTTCTTACCAGAATCTACTGCTTTGGTATTCAGCATATTGTTACAATATGGGTCATTCTGACTTGCGGGTACACAATATGGCTCCAGACATAGTGTGGTAGTCTTATTTTCAAGATTTATGTAAGGTCTACACACAAAACCATCTTTGCAGTCTATGTTTTTGTAGCATTCATAGTATTTTGTTGGGTCATAAAGGTAGCATATACCATCTATATCATCCTGTTTCAATGAACGTTTTGTCCCTCCTGATCCATATCCACACATAACCACATCTGCTGAATAACAGGAATAATTATCATATAAATCTGCAAGTCCAAAGAAGTGTCCAAGCTCGTGAAGGGCTATTGTCTGAACATCCATACGATTATAGCCCCCGGAGGTACTCCATGTATAGTTTACTCCATTAAATCTCAAATCTGCCTCAATAATAATCCCGTCCTCTCTTATGTTTGGAAGAGTAAATGCTATAGCCTGAGCACCAGCCTCGGGAGGCCATTCATTCTTATTCTCCACAAAATCTATCGTATTTTTACCATCAAAATAACTGACTCTATCTGTTGTTTTACCAAGATATTCAACAGTCAGATTTACATTACCTGAATCACATACAGCACCCGCCCATGTGGCAAAGGCGTTGTTAATAGCGGTAAATTCTGAATCGCCGGATATATCTGCCGATCCAAGCTCATTTATTGAATATTTTACAGGCATATCTGTAACAGCCCAGTGAGTCTCACCATAGATAGCCACACCTTCCTCCTGATATGCCTCTTTGAGTGTCTTAAAAGAACTCAGTATAAACATGGCTGCCAAAACAAGAAGGAAAGACAAATATCTCTTCATAGCACGCTCCTTAATCATAAGGCAGTTATACTAATAATAATATCATATGCATAGAAAATAAAGTGGTATTAATACTATCATGTAAATTTTGTCAGGTTTTGAGTATTTCAAAATTTGATTTTTCTCCTTTTTGGAATATAACATAAGGATCTGAAAGGTGATTTATGAAGATACTGATAACAGGAGTTACAGGATTTATAGGTTCGAATACAGCAATAGCACTCATGAAAGATGGATATAAAGTTTATGGGGTAGATAATATTTGCGGATTCAGACAGATAAAGCTGTTTAGATTGGATCAATTACGGAATTATAAAAAATTTGTGTTCTCAAAGTTTGATCTGAATAACAAATCTGCTCTTGTGGATCTTTTCAGACATAATAAAATAGATATGGTTTTTCACTTTGCCTCAAGGACGAGCATTGTTCCGAGCATAAAAAGACCACTCGAATATGTTAGAGCCAATATCTCTTCCACAATAAATCTCTGCGAGGTTCTCAAAGAGTATAAGATAGACAATGTTATTTTCTCTTCTTCTTCCTCTGTTTATGGAAACGCACCGCTGCCATTTAAAGAGTCTTATAAGGACATCTCTCCTATAAATCCTTATGGAATTACGAAGCTCTCTATTGAACATTTTCTAAAATACTATCATAAGATGTTCGGGATGAATATCACTGTTTTAAGGTACTTTAATGTGTATGGACCGGCAGGGAGACCCGATCTGAGTATAAATCGTTTTATTTCAAATATTCTTAGAGGTAAAGAGATTATAATTTATGGGGACGGAAGTCAGAGAAGAGATTTTACTTATATTGATGATGTAGTTAGAGCAAATCTACTCGCTATGAAAAAGATAAAGGGATATAGGCTCTACAATATTGCCTCCGGGAAAAATTATTCAATCAATGAGATACTATATATAATAGAGAAAATAATCGGAAAGAGAGTAGAAGTTGAATATTATAACATCAGATCAGGAGAACTTAATAAGACACTTGGGAATATTGATAAGGCAAAAAGAGATCTGGGATATAAACCGGAAGTTGATATTTATTCAGGTATTGAGAGATCTGTTAATTGGTATAAAAAGAACATAGAGAAAATAGAATAATTTACCTTAGTAGAAATAGGTTTTTATTTTTACTAAGTCCTTATTTGAGGAGACTACTCCCCAATTTATGTTTCCTTAAAACTCAGTTTGTTGAACTGCAGGATGAAGGAGATTATGTTTTATAAATTTTATTTAATCAATTTAATGAGAATATTTATAGAAAGAACTCTAAACTTAATATTATTTAAAAACCAACTATGTTAGAAAATTCCTCATTTGAAAGTGATTAAATTCTCCGATTTCAGAACCTCTAACACCAGAATTTTTAAGTTTCTATGTTTATATACTGGATCACAATCATTTTATTAATTATTCCAGCGCCTTTGCAACGATCTCTGATATATCCAGAACCTTTACTTTTTCTTCTACGCCTTTATCTTTTACCCCGTCATCCAGCATTATAAGACAGAACGGGCAACCAACGGCAATGACATCAGGATTGAGCCTCAGCGCCTCCTCTGTCCTGTTCTTATTGATTCTTGTGCCAATGTTCTCTTCGAGCCACATCCTTCCTCCGCCCGCGCCACAGCAGAAGGATTGATAGTGATTTCTCTCCATCTCCTTCAGGTTTATTCCGGAGATACTTGTGAGGAGTATTCGCGGCTCTTCATAAATACCGTTTATTCTTCCGAGATAACATGAATCGTGATAGGTGCAGGAGATATTCTGTCCTCCCTTGAGTTTGAGTTTACCCTCATTGATGAGTTTTAAGATAAACTCCGAATGGTGCCAGACCTCATAATTTCCACCGAATTGTGGATATTCATTTTTGATAGTATTATAACCGTGCGGACAGGTGGTAATAATCTTCTTCACTTTGTAGTTGTTGAATGTCTCCACATTGGTCTGTGCCAGAGTCTGATAGAGATATTCATTTCCAAGCCTGCGTGCTGAGTCCCCACAGCAGCCCTCCTCATTCCCGAGCATTGCAAAATTTACACCTGCGGCATTTAATATCTTTACCATCGCCTTTGTGATCTTCTTATTTCTATCATCAAAACTCCCCGCGCAACCAACATAAAATAGATATTCAAAATCAGGATTATCAGATACCCACCTTACTCCCTCAATTCCCTCAGCCCAGTCCTGTCTCTTATTAGAGCCTAAACCCCAGGGATTGGAGTTGTTCTCCAGACCCTTAAAAACGGATGTAGCCTCTTTTGGAAATTTTGACTCCGTGAGAACCAGATATCTTCTAAAATCTATAATCCTGCCTATATTCTCTATCTGAACCGGACATGCCTCCTCACACCATCCACAGGTAGTGCAACTCCAGATTGTATCTTCCTTGATTATCTCACCTATCATATTGGGCCTGTTGTGAGCCTGTTCTTCCTCTTTATTCTCTGTCTGCGTCTGATCAGAGCCCTCTTTCTGATCTTGAGCTACCTTCTGATTTTTCTCCTCCAGAATATATGGAGCCTCATCGTAAATATGATGTTTTAGTGCCTGATTTATCTCCTTGTCAGACAGTGGTTTTCCCGTCTCGTATGCAGGGCAGTATGTCTGACACCTTCCACACTCAGTACATGTCCATGTGTCAAATATCTGTTTCCATGTGAGATCTTCAATCCTGCTTGTTCCGAATGATTCAAGCGTCTCGTCCTCCAGATTCATCTTTGTAAGTTCCCCTTTGGGGGAGAGCTTTACAAAAAATGTGTTTGGAATGGAGGTTATTACATGGAAGTGCT
>JBBISZ010000281.1:0-3853 GCA_037441045.1 Deltaproteobacteria bacterium
TCTATCTGCGGGAAATATCAATGAAAAATCTCTTTCTGATATTCTCAATAGTAATAATGCAAATGAGATAGTCAGAAATATTTTTGAGAATGGTTGTAAGGGCAGATGTTATAACTCAATGCTGCCTGTATTTTCAGATATATTTGGCGAGGATTTTATATTATGAATAGAATCAGTCCTCCTAAAACAATCCATCTATCCATAACATCATTATGTAATCTCAAATGTATTCACTGCAAATTCTGGGAGACAAGACCCAGAAATGAGATAAATCTCAATGAATGGAAGAAGATTATTGATGATATTTATAATTGGATTGGCTCAAAAGAAGTGAGGATAAAGATTGCAGGAGGAGAACCTGCTGTAAAGCCATTTTTTTATGAATTGATGGAATATATTAAAAAGAGGGGATTTTACCTTGGTGTTACATCAAATGGGACAGTATTTGATGAAGATAATATCAAATTTTTATGCGATATCGGACTTAATGAGATAAATATTTCACTTGATACATTAAAACGGGATAAATATCGTATTATCAGAGGTAAGGATGAGTTTGACCGTGTCCTGCAAAATATTCAATTGTTTAAGAAATACTCAAAGACTACATCTATAAATCTCTCACCAACTATTATGAGACTCAATGTGGATGAGATTATTGACCTTGTTAAGTATGCAATAAACAATAATCTCTGGATTACTTTTCAGGCAATATTTAACACATTCGGGGTAGAATATCGTGTAAACTGGTATAAGGATTTTGAATTATTTCCTGATAATATTGAACAGGTGGAAAAGGCAATAAAAGAGGTGATTCTTTATAAGGATATATACAGACAGATTGGAAATTCAAAGGCACAACTTCTTACCATGATTGAATATTTTCGTAATCCCACCATTGGTTATTCTATGGAGTGTAATGCAGGGAAGACAGACATAGGTGTGGACAATATGGGTAATCTTTTATTATGTTTTAATTTGAACCCTGTTGGAAATCTTGTTGAGAATAGGATAGATGAGTTGTTTTATTCAAAGGAGGCTGATCAGATTCGTGAAGATATCAGGTGTTGCAATAGAGAATGCAAACTTCTGAATTGTGTATTCCCTTTTGATGAATAAGAAAAGGAGAGGTTATGAAAGACAATGAAAAATATATATCAAAATACAGATTGGATGCCAATAAGATTATCCTCAAAGATAAGATAAAAGAACTCTTAATAGAATCCGAAAAGCATACAGTAGTTGTCCCCGGCATAATCGGGCAGGAGAGAGCGATTGAATCATTAAAAATGGGCATATCAATCAATGCCCCCGGTTACAATATTTTTGTATGTGGTATTTCAGGGAGCGGCAGGACATCCACTGTTAAAGATCTATTGAAATCTGTAAAAAAACCGAGGAAGAAACTCGTAGATAGGTGTTATGTTCACAACTTTAAGAATCCAGATTCTCCCATGCTTATAGAACTCCCTGTGGGTGTTGGAATTAAATTTAAGAAAGAGATAGATAGTTTTGTTAATTCTCTCAAAGATAAGATACCCAAACTCTTCTATAGACCTGAATATTCAAAAGAGAAAAACAAACTAAAGAGAAAGGCAGAAAAAAAACAGGCAAGCAGGGTAGAGGAGTTTTCAAAAAAGCTGAGAAAAGAGGGCTTTGCCCTGACGGAGATAGAGACGCCTGCCGGTATGGTTCCTCAGATTGTTTTTATGCGAGGAAAGAAACTTGTTGATTTAAATTCTCTAGCACGCAATGTTGATACCGGGAAATTGAGAGAATCAGATTTCAGGCAACTTCTGGATAAGCACAGGAAAAAAGAGGCAGAACTTGATGAGATAATCAAGGAGATAAGAAGGATAAGTAAAGACCTTGAAGAACAGTCAAAACATCTTGATAGAACAATTGTTGAAAAGGATATTGATGGTTATATTGAAGATATTTGTAATAGATATAACAATGAAAATATAAGAGAATTTTTGAATGGATTAAAGATGGATCTCCTTGATAATATTCCTGTTTTTAAAGATGAGGAGGTAACTGGTGGTCCTGAGGAGAATACCGAAGAAAGAAATCAGAAGATAAATGATCTGCTTACAAAATACAGAGTTAATCTTATACTTGATAATTCAGGGAGTGAAGAGTGTCCAGTAGTTCACGAGACTATGCCAACATTTGGAAGACTCTTTGGAACTATTGATGTAATGCAGGATTCAAACCAGAGGACACCTGTAAATCATATGTCAATCAAATCGGGCTCACTACTAAAGGCAGATGGGGGATTTCTTATTCTTAATGCTCACGATCTTATACAGGAACCTATGGTATGGAGGATGCTGAAAAGGACTCTTAAAAATAGAAAACTTGAGATACAAAACATTGAGGCGCCACTGAATATCAATCCGACCTCTCTCAAACCTGAACCTATCAGTATAGATGTCAAGACGATCATAATAGGTGATGAAGAGCTCTATCAATTACTTTGTGAATTTGACCCTGATTTTAGGAAGGTTTTTAAGATTAAATCCGAGTTTGATCTTGAGATGGAACTAAATGCTGAAAATATTTCAAGATATAAGAATTTTATTCTCAGGACAATAAAGGAGGAAAATTTAAATAAGATCAATAATGATGCTATTGTTGAAGTAATAAAATATTCTATACTCAAAGTATCAGATATCACCAAACTTACAACATTATTTTCTGACATTGCAGATCTCCTTCGTGAAGCATCATTTATAAGCCAGTCCAGATCTAATAGTGAGATTACTGATCGGGATATAAAAGATGCAATTGACTCACGAGATAGAAGACATTCTCTCTTAAAAGATAGTCTTGAGGAATCTATTGAAAAGGATGTAATAATAGTTGAGACTGATGGAAGTAGAGTAGGGGTGATAAACGGATTGACAGTCTATGAACTGGCAGATACCTCTTTTGGAAAGCCTGTCAGAATTACAGCAACTGTGGCTGTTGGTAGAGAAGGTATTATAAATATTGAGAGGCAATCTATGCTTTCTGGACCTATATTCAATAAATCTGTTCTTATTCTAAATGGTTATCTACAGGAGAAATTCGGGTATGATCTTCCAATTTCAATGAATGCAAGCATCTGTTTTGAGCAGTCTTATGGTGGAGTGGAGGGGGATTCAGCCTCAATAGCCGAGACATATGCATTGATTTCTGCTATTGCCAATGTCCCAATATATCAGGGTGTTGCTGTCACAGGTTCAATGACTCAGAAGGGTGAGGTGCAACCAGTAGGCGGCATAAATGAAAAGATTACAGGATTTTATGAACTATTAAAAAAACGCGGTTTCAACGGGAAACAGGGTGTTATTATCCCGAAAAAAAATATTCCACATCTTGTTTTAAGAGACGAAATTATTGAATCAATCAAAAAAGGAGACTTTCATATTTATGCAATATCTCAGATAGAAGAAGGTATTCCCATAATTATGAATATGGAGGCTGGAGTAAGAGAAGGAAATGAGTATCCAGAAAACACTCTATATTCTATTATAAGGAAGAGATTAAAGCATTTTAGTCAGATAATGAAAGAATATAAATAATTGAATAAGGAGTCGTATGAATGAAAAAGAGGAAAAGAGAGATTGAAGAGATAGGTCTTGAAGATACATACAATCGTATAATGCAGCTCTATGAGGATAATAAAATTAAAGAGGCAATAAGAGAGGTAAAAAGTGTTATTAATAAATATCCTTACTCTTCCGATCCTTACCTCTGGCTCGGTGATTTTGAGTTTGAATCTTACAATCTTGAGGAGGCATTAAAGGCGTATAAAAAGGCTATCGACATTGACGAACATAACTCATTTGCATTTAGCTCCGCAGCA
>JBBISZ010000282.1:0-3843 GCA_037441045.1 Deltaproteobacteria bacterium
AAATGAAAAATTAAATTCAAAGGGTTCTTTGCAAAACTTATTCTGGACAGATGTGATTTGAGAGCATATTTTATAGGTAGAATTAATTCTTTCTTGTGATTGATTTTATGTATCCGATATCTCCAGTTTTGATGCCTGAGGCATTTGCCTCATCTGTATCTATGTGCATCGCAAGTCTAAAGTTTTTGTTTACTCTCACCAGTACCTCTTCAAAGGTAATTGCTCGTTCTCCTTCAATTCTGACCTGAACAATATCCTTATCTTTTATGGAAAATCTTTTCGCATCATCAGGAGACATGTGTATATGTCTGAGTGCCAGAATTACCCCTTTATCAGTAGTTATTTTTCCTGCAGGACCTTCTATAGTTATTCCTGGTGTGCCTTCAATGTCTCCCGATGCCCTGATTGGAGCCTGAATACCGAGTTTGAACTCTTCTGTCATAGCAATTTCTACCTGGGTATTTTCTCTCTCTGGTCCCAGGATTCTTACATTTTGAATTATACCTTTGGGACCTATCAGGTTGACCTTTTCTTTACAGGCATATTGACCTGGTTGTGAGAGCTCATGTTCTACTGTAAGTTGATAATCTTTGCCAAAAAGTCTATCTACATCCTCCCTTGATAGATGGATATGGTGCGCCGAGACCTCTACAGGTATTGGTATGGGTTTTATTTTGTTTATCTCTCTTGTTATCTCAAAATTCTTAAGGGCATTGATACTTTCTCTGGCAATCATAAGCTCTTCATCTGTAGGTATTACGAGTATTTTTACGGTTGAGTCCCTGTGAGATATGTCGCAGATTTTTTTGAAACCTTCTGCATTTCTGTTGAGTTCTTCATCGAGTCTGATTCCCATAAAGTCGAGCCCCTGAAGAGAGAGATTGCGTATCATTGCTGATCCCTGACCAATACCTCCTGTAAAGACAATTACATCTATTCCGCCCATGGAGGCGATATATGCACCGATATATTTTCTTATTCTATATGCGAATGTCTTAATGGTTATCAGTGCGCGATAGTTTGACTGCTGAGCCGCATTCTCTATTTCGCGCATATCGTTGGAAATACCCGATAATCCTCTTAACCCAGAAAACTTGTTTATAAGTTTATCCAGACTGTTGTAGTCCATTTTTTCTGTTCGCATGATATGTATTAGAGCGCCCGGATCTATATCTCCGCATCTTGTCCCCATTACCAGACCTTCTGCTGGAGTAAAACCCATACTGGTATCTATGGATCTACCGTGGTCTATTGCACAGATTGAGGCGCCATTTCCAAGGTGACAGGTAATTATTGATAGGGATGAATATTTTTTATTCAAGAATTCTGCAGCTCTTAAGGAGACATAAGAATGAGATGTGCCGTGAAATCCATATCTTCTGATCTTCTTTTCTGAGTAGTATTCATAGGGTATTGCATATAAAAAAGCATAGGGAGGCATTGTCTGATGAAATGCTGTATCAAATACAGCGATATGTATGGCATTTTTAAAAAGCAGTTTTGCCTCTCTAATACCTATAAGATTTACGGGGTTGTGTAATGGGGCATAGACGGAAGCCCTCTCTATCTCTCTCTCCACATCTTCAGTTATCACTGTTGGAGCATTATATTTTTCTCCTCCGTGAACCACTCTGTGTCCTACGATGTCTATTTCAGAAGCATTTTTTATTAGTCTGAACCTATCCTGAGTGAGTGTTGCAACTACCTCCATAAAAGCCTCTTTGTGATTGGCAGCAGCAACCTCTCCTTTCTCCTCTATTTCTTTGTAAGAAAATTTATGTGTTGTTCCTTTTTCACCTATCTTTTCAATTATACCCTTAAATGGATTATCAGGGTTAAAAGTATCATAAAAGGCATATTTCAATGATGACGAACCGCAGTTGATAACAAGAATCTGTCTTCTCTTATCCGAACTGATTGACAGGTATCCATCTCTATGCTCGTCCTCCCCGACCGTTGTCTTTGAGATTTCTGAGACTCGTCTTATAATAAGTTTTGATAAATATGTAACTGCAGAAGGCTCGGTCATTATCATTTTTGAAAATATTTCGTGAGGTATCAATAAAATATTGGAATGGGTATTCCCCACTACATTTGCAACTGTCTTTTCATTTGTCATCAGTGCAATCTCTCCAAAGATCTCATTTTTTGTGAGCGAATTGATCTTATTTTTACTCCCATCGTTTTCCACTCTGATAATGTCAACACCACCAGCCAGAACTATTCCAAGAAATCTCCCCCGATCCTCCTCTTCTATAACCGCTTCATTCTCTTCAACTGTTATGATTTTTGAACTTTCTATAATGGATTTGAGTTTTTCGTCTGAAAAGTCACGAAAGAGTTCTATCTCATCTTTAAGTATTTTAAATATCTCATCTCTATCAATCATTCAATTCCTCCTCTATTGCTGTCTCATTAGAGCATAAAAGATATTTATTAACAACTAAAAGAATCATTTTTCCAATCTATTAGTTAATACGATTATGACTTTTAGAAAGAGTATGTATAAATCCCTTGTTAAATGCTGTTTTGTAATATATATATATTGATTCTAATCAAAGGAGGTTTTAATGAAATCAGTAAATTGTCTGGTATTAAACGTCATTTTTGTTATTTCTATTATTATAACTGGGTGTGGGAATAGCTCAGATGCAAGTGTGGATTTAAGGATTTCTGAAAATCAAAAAGATACGGATGTACCATATAACAGTAATGACACACAAAATCTACAGACAAAAATAGTTTTAGAATACAAAGCCGAGAAACTGTATCTACCTGAAAAATGGGAGAATATTGAAGATGTAAAGATAAGTGGGTGGAATAAGGTAAAAAAGTTGATGTCGGAAGAGAAGTATGAGGCAGCCTATAAAGAGCTTGAGGGAATTTTAGAAAAACTTAGAGAAAAAAATGATTATGAGGGGATTACTCATACACTGATGAAAATGACGCAACTCAGGATGTCTTTACATGGCTATGAAACGGCGGTAAACTTCCTGAAAAAAGAGAAATGGCCAGAGGGGTTGTATTCACAAATGGTGCTCAACCTTTATTATGGTTATTCCCTCGTTAATTATTACAATAGTTATAGCTGGGAGATAAATCAGAGGGAGAAGGTAGAGACTTCTTCTGAGGTGGATCTCAAGAAGTTTACAAAGGATGATATATTTTATGAGGCACAGAAGGCATATCTCAATGTCTTTTCACAGAGAGAGAATCTCTCACATGTAAAGGTAAAATCATTTAGTAATTATATCACACCAAATTCATATCCTGAAAGAATTAGAGGTACTTTAAGAGATGCAATCTCATATTTGTATGTGGAGCTCCTTAAGAATAATTCATTGTGGAGACCTGAAGAGTTAAACGATATGTTCAAACTTCCATTAAAAGATATGATCACCACAAAAAAGATAATAGTAAATCTATCTGATAAGGATACCCATCCACTTCTTAAGATCGTTTATATTCTGGATGACCTTTATACATATCATAAACAGAAGAGTGAACATGAGGCAGCATTTGAGGCATATCTAACAAAACTTGAAATATTGCACAGTAACTTTACTGAAAAAGAGGATAGGGATCTAATAAGAAATACACTTGAAAAACTACTTAAGGATATTGAGAGTTTTGAGTGGTGGGCAGTAGGTATGGCATCATTTGCAGATATGATTATAACTCAGAATGAACCTGATTCATTGATAAAGGCTCATAAGATTACAGTTGATTGTCAGAGGAGATTTTCAACTTCAATAGGTGCACAGATGTGTCTTTCAAAGCAGAAGAGTATTGAGGCACCTCGGTATGAAATTACAGGGATGTCTGTTGATGGGAAGGAGAGAA
>JBBISZ010000283.1:0-3842 GCA_037441045.1 Deltaproteobacteria bacterium
TTGTGATGGTGGATTCTGTAAGTGCAACTATGGATTTCAAGATTGTAATAAATCACAGATAGATGGTTGTGAGGTGAGATTACTGAGCGACAATAACAATTGCGGAGAGTGTGGTAATAAGTGTGGCAATCATTCGGTATGTGTGTCTGGAAGTTGTGTCTGTGATACTAATTGGGGAGATTGTAATAAAATTTCTTCAGATGGATGTGAAGTGGATTTAACAAAAAACAGCAACCACTGTGGTTTTTGTAACAACAAATGTGGAGATAATGCCTATTGTGATCAGAGTTTGTGCAAATGTAATACAGGCTGGGGGAATTGCAATGAGGACTGGTATGATGGCTGTGAACGACCAATAATTAATGATGTAAACAATTGTGGTGAATGTAATTTCAAGTGCGGTCAGAATAGTACCTGTGAAGGGAGCAGTTGTAAGTGCACATACGGATATGGCAATTGTAATGGGACATGGTCAGATGGTTGTGAACAGGATATTTTGCATGACAATAATAATTGTGGAAGTTGTTATTTTGCTTGCGGTTATAAGGCGTGGTGCCAGAATGGTCAGTGTACCTGTGAATGGCCATTTGGTAATTGCAATGGGACATGGAATGATGGATGTGAAGTGGATACAAATACAAACAGAATGCATTGTTCTAAATGCTGGAATGATTGTGGACAGAATAGCTGGTGTAATAATGGAGTATGTGAATGTGAAGGCTGGTATAAAAATTGTGATCAATATCCAGGTTGTGAGACGGAGACGGGGTTCAATAACTACAATTGTGGAGATTGCAATAATGTATGTCCCTCCGATAAATATTGTAGTTATGGGCAGTGTGTAAAATAGAATGTTTTTCTTTTAATTTTTTCTGAATGACCTGCCATCTGGATCAAAAAATAATTTAAATGAATTTGTTGAAGATTTGTAACTTATTGACTATGATTGATATTATCCAGCATGGATGGAGGAGATTATGAATATGCGATCATATATTCACATTGTTATTCCATTAAGTATATTCGGCTTAACTTTTATTATATTACTTTTTATAAGGTTTATTTTTTTGAGGTATTTAAGAAAACTAAGTGAAAAGACAGAGACGAAGGCTGATGATATAATTCTGGACTCTCTAAAAACCCCCTCACTCTATTGGGTACTGGCAATATCAATATATGTAGCGATATCATTTGCAAATATTCCAGCCCAGTATAGCCAGTATGCTGTATATCTGACAAAGGCTGTATACATTCTTATTATTATCTCAGTGACGCTGGCGATTGCAAACATGTCGGGGAAACTTTTGAAGGAGTATGTAAAGAGTAGTAATCTGAGTCTTCCAACAACCGGACTGGCTTATACAATATTGAAAGGCGTAATTATTCTTCTGGGATTCTTGATTGTACTTAATTATCTTGGTATTTCAATAACACCTCTTCTGACCGCCATGGGAGTTGGTGGTCTTGCTGTGGCGCTGGCACTACAGGATACGCTTGCAAATTTGTTTGCAGGCGTTCATATTACGATAGAAAAATCTATAAAGGTGGGAGATTTTATTAGACTTGAGAATGGGCTTGAGGGGTATGTTGAGGATATAAGCTGGAGGACTACAAGAATAAGAATGCTTGCAAATAATATTATCGTTATCCCCAATAATAAACTTTCACAGAGTATTATTACAAATTACTATCTACCTTCAAAGACTATGTCTGTTATTGTTACTGTGGGTGTTAGTTATAACAGCGATATTGATAAGGTAGAACAGATTCTGCTTGAAGTAGGCAAGGAGATAAATAATAAATTCAATTTTATGAATAGAGAATTTGAGCCTCTTGTAAGATTTAATCCCGGCTTTTCGGAAAGTTCTTTAGATTTTTCATTGATACTTCAGGTGAAAGAGGTAACAGACCAATATCTTGCTATGCATGAGACTCGTAAATTGATATTTAAGAAGTTCCGTGAAAACAACATTCAGATTCCATTCCCCCAGAGAGATGTTCATATAAAGAGTCAGATCTAATCTTTAGTTGTTAAATGATATAGAAAATATTTAGATAATTAGTCTGGCTTATTTTTCGCTATCAGTAATAAAATTGGTTGATTGAACTAATTATAAAAGTTGTTATTTTTTTCTTGTCTGTACAATTAAATTATTATTAGTTATTGAGACCACTAAGAGGAGGTTTATAGATGTCAGTAGTAATTACAGGAAAAAATTTGAAGATAGAAGATGTTTACAGGGTGGCAGTTAAAAATGAGAAGGTAGAATTACATCCGGATGCCATTGAGAGGATTAAGAAATGCAGGGCATTTGTAGAGAAGAAGATAGAAGAAAAGGAGATAATGTATGGTGTAAATACCGGAATTGGCGAACTGGCAAGTGTGGTGTTGAATGATGAACAGGTCAAGCAGTTCCAAAAATATTTAATATACAATCATGCAGCAGGGATAGGTGAACCTGCACCGATCCCACATGTAAGGGCTGCAATGCTGAGTAGAATCAATGTTCATGCTCAGGGTTAATCGGCATGTAGACCTGAGGTTACAATAGCGTATGTTGAGATGCTCAATAAGGGCGTTACGCCTGTGGTATGTACAAAAGGTTCGGTTGGAGCATGTGGAGATCTCGCCCCTATGTCTCAGATAGCACTTCTTCTCATGGGTGAGGGTGAGGCATTTTATCAGGGTGAGAGACTCCCTGGCAAAGTCGCGCTGGATAGGGCTGGAATTCAGATACCTGGACTCAAGGCGAGAGATGGATTGGCATCTATTAATGGTTCAAATTTGATTACAGGGATTTCTTCATTGATAATATATGAGGCTGAAAGATGGCTCAAACAGGCTGAAATTTCAGCGGCAATGACCCTTGAGGCTCTGATGGCAAATTTGAAACCATACGATGTGCGGCTGCACAAATTGAGAGGTTTTAAAGGTTCTATTACATCAGCAGAAAATATTATGAAAGTGATTTCTGGTTCAGATCTTACAGACCCAAAGAAGATCAAGGTAAAAGTGCAGGATGCATATTCTATGAGATCCACTCCTCAGGTTATTGGGGCAGCAAGGGATCATCTTAGATGGACAAGAGAGCAGGTTGAGACAGAGCTGAATGGCGTCGCAGATAATCCGATCTTCCTTGCCGATGATTATGTGGTTTTGACTGGCGCAAATTTTCAAGGCTCTCCTGTATCCGTTCCGATGGATATGCTGGGTGCAGCGATTGCTATGATATGTGTACTATCTGAAAGAAGGTTGAACAGATTATTAAATCCTGCTCTATCAGTCGGATTACCCGCATTCCTTACAAAAGGTGCCGGTATGTTTTCTGGTATGATGTTGTCTCAGTATACCGCAGATATGATGATAGTGGAGCAGAAAATACTCTCGATGCCCGCCTCAATTCAGTCCATACCAGCAGCGGCAGATCAGGAAGATTTTGTCTCAATGGGGATGAATACTGCTCTGAAGACAAGACAGATTATGGATAATGCCTATGGGGTGCTTGGAATAGAATTTATGGCTGCTGCTCAGGCACTGGATTTCAGAGATTTTAATTTTGGCAAAGGTACACAGGCTGCAAGAAGGGTTATAAGGGAAGTAGTTCCTCATCTGGATGAGGATAGACCTCTCTATAATGACCATAATAAGATGATGAATCTTGTCAGAGAACGAAGGATACTTGATGCGGTTGAGAATGAAATAGGTGAACTAAAGACATATTGAAATAAGAAATGAGTTTTATAGATTAGTGTACTCTTATACAGAATAATTTGGAATTATAAACAGCATGATGTAATCATCAACATCTTTTAATAGAGAAAAGTTGTTTATACAAAATCCA
>JBBISZ010000284.1:0-3807 GCA_037441045.1 Deltaproteobacteria bacterium
ACGGAAGTGCCCAGATGGCAGTAGAACTCGGCAAAATCCTTGCAAAGAGGGTGGCTGAGATGAGTAGAAATCAGCCATCCGTGCAGACAGCTGATATCAGCAAGTTTCAGTTTAATGCCGATCTCTTTCACATACTCTCCGAAAATCTCATAAATCAGTACAAAATCGTGCCATTGTCTCTTGAGGATGGGACACTGACAGTAGGTTCGGTAAATATAAAAAACACCCTGGGTTATGATGCAATTAAAAGAATATTCAGAGGTGTAAGACTCCAGCCACTTCAGATTTCGGAGTCTGACTTTAACAAATTTATGGAGAAGGCAAAGTCTCTTATGGCAAAGCCCATTTCTGCAGCACCCGCGGTCAAGAAAACACACACCATCCAGTATTGGACCGAAGACGAAAAAGATGAAAAAGGGGGAGTTGCTATATCAGGAGAGGAGACGAAGAGACTTCTGGACAGTATTATAGCAGAGGCGATTGAACTTGAAGCCTCCGACATTCACATAGAACCTGAATATGAAGAGACAGTTATAAGATTCAGGGTGGAGGGAAGGCTCAGAAAGAGGAATGGACCCGTAATTCCCAGAAATGTCTACAAGAGCCTTGTAAGTAGAATAAAGGTGCTCTCCAGACTTGACATTGCTGAAAAGAGACTCCCACAGGATGGTAGATTCTCAATTACAATAGACAACAGAGATATAGACTTCAGAGTCAGTACCCTCCTTTCAAAAAACGGTGAAAAGGTGGTTTTGAGGATTCTGGATGCATCTACGGCTCTCATTGAACTATCCCGAGTTATAATTGCCGATAAGATCTATCAGGTAATCAGGAGAATGCTATTTCAACCACATGGGGTTATCCTGATATCAGGTCCCACAGGGTCGGGTAAGACTACCACGATGTATTCAATGCTCAATGAAAGGAAGTCCAAAGAGCTCAACATAGTAACAGTAGAAGATCCAATAGAATATTCCATTCCCGGAATAACACAGGTACAGATAAATGAGGCGATAGGGCTCGGCTTCTCTACCGTCCTCCGAACAATACTAAGACAGGATCCCGATATAATCCTCGTTGGAGAGATAAGGGATTCAGATACAGCCAAGATGGCATTTGAGGCAGGTCTTACAGGAAAACTTGTAATCTCCTCATTTCATGCCAACAACTCACTATCAGCTCTTGTAAGACTCTTTGAACTTGGAATAGATCCATATCTGGCATCCAGCGCACTTCTCGGAATAATAAACCAGAGACTCGTAAGAAGACTCTGTCCAAACTGCGCTAAACCGTTCGATTATCCTGAAGCAGTTGTAAAGAGTCTCACGCTGGCGGGGGCATTTGATCCAAGAGCCCCGATAAAACTTTTACAACCGAGAGGCTGCCCTGCCTGCAACAATGCAGGATTCAAGGGGAGAATGAGCGCAATTGAACTTATGATATTCAATGAGGCAACAAAACATCTCATCCTCAAAAAGGCACCTCCTGCGGAGATAAAGAGAGAGGCAGAAAAGGGCTCTTACATATCTCTCGGAAAGTACTGTAACTTCCTGCTGGCAAACGGACTCACCGCCCCTGGCGAGGTCTTAAGAGTCCTCCCGAGAGAAGATGAGATGAAGGTGTAAGATTATTTTTTCCTCACAATTATCGATTTTGGCTTGAGAAAAAAATAATTTTCGTTCTCAAAGAACACTTCTATTTATCAAATGTATAGTACCCCATATCAAAAAATAAGTTTTATAGTTTATTGCTTATCGTTTGTAAGTATTATTGAGTTTTTATTCAGTCAAAAGAGTCAAGAGAAAGGGCCTATCTCTTCCTCCTGAATGGTTCTGAGAGATAATCTATAGTCTCCTTTGTCCCCCAGAGTTGAATACCTCTCTTTGCAAGAGGATAAAGCGCTGCGCCTGCAACAATTAGCCCAACAATAAGCCCCACAGTAGTAGCATCAATAACCTCAGACCAACTACTGCCTTCCTCTTTTTTCTTTTTCTCTGAATCATCACTATCCCAGAACATAAAAAACCTCCTAATAAAATACATTTATTTACATTTCAATTAAACAACCAAACATCTTATTCCAGCAATCTTCCTTCACTTATAAGTCTAATCCTCCATATCCCAACAATAGCAACAGCCGGCAATATATGTCTCCATGCAGTATCTCCTATTTTATATATCAAAATTAGACTTTCAATCACTGCACCAATCGGTCCAGCATATCCCGCAATTGCAATCAATGTGCCCCCAAATCCAATTCCCAGACCCGCTTTTACACCTGCCCACATACCGAATTTCCAGATTATAAATTTTAAAATTAATACTTGTATCTTGTTCCAGCCAACCATATTAGAAATTGTTGAGAGAAATGGCCCTACTTCTACTCTAAAAATTGGCAAAATATCAATAGTTGTTTTAGCAAATTTTTTGGCGAAGCAAGCAGTAGTACAAACTTATATGCAGATTTCCCGTTCTCCAGCAATTTGCTTATAGAATCTATTAGCACTTCATTAGTTGTTTGTTTCCTTATTTCATTTATCAGTTCATTATAAAACTCCTTTTTCTTATCAGGATTTTTTTCGAAGTACTGATCCGTCATTTTTGTAAGGTAGATTATTTCAATCCCATGAGAAGATAAATTTTCATATCCTTCTGGCAATTCTGCTCCAATTTTCTTACATGCCTCAATGCAAATCGTCTTCCAATCTGGTTCATGCTCTCTTGATGTTATGTTTAGAGAATGTCTATATGCCCCTTTAATTTTTTCTGAAACAAATTCCCTCCTTGCTGTAAGAGTTTTATATTTTGATGGATTATCTTTATTAAAAATTGCCTTGTATAATTCATCTATTTCGGATCTCTCCATTACTTCAAGTAAATTACCTAAACCATCAAAATATGGATCATCCATAAACAACCTCCCTATTTTTTCAAAAAGATTATATATAACAAAAAAATATCTAAAACCAATTGAGATAAAACAACAAGAATTAAAAAGATATTATAACTTTTACCCGTACTTCTCGATGTTAATGTGTTTTGTTCTTTCTCTATGTGATAAATTCTATCAGATAATTTTACTAATTCATCCTTTATATTACTTATAATATTTGCCGTATATATATTGGTATCAACAACTTTTTTTACAAACCTTTGTGTCCATCTCTGAACATCCATAAATGCATCAGAATCCTTCAACTGATCTTTGTACTCAAAGTACTCTGACTTTGCTATCTCATCAATCATAATTTCTAAGTCCTGGGTATTTATATTTTTTGTTAGATATTCGTTATTTTGATTATCTCTAATTGTAATTCTTTTTTCCATACATCCTCCTATCTAAGAAATAATTTTATCTAAAAAATCACCAATAGTTTTAGGTCTTGCATATTTGTATCCTATTATTGCAATCCCCACTGCAAGTAAACCACCTGCTGTTACCACAAGAATTTTAGTAATGTCTGATTTTTCTTTAATTTGTAATTTTTCTATCTCTGTTCTTTTATCAACCAAATATTTATGTAAATCTAATTTTTGCTCATTACTCAGTCTCAATTTGTCTATACTCATAAACAACATGGTTAGATATTCTATACTTTCTTGTGTTCCTCGTTTACAACTTTCATCAAAAATATATAGTATTTTCCCCTGAGCCTCTGGAACTCTCTGCAAAAATTCATTTAATAAAAAATTAAATCTCCTGAGAGCTTCTCCTGCTAACCTTTTATTTTTTTTTGCAATATTACCGACTATCTTAGTTATTGTATCTTCATCTGCTATTAATTTGTCAACTGTTTTCCCTGCTAA
>JBBISZ010000285.1:0-3801 GCA_037441045.1 Deltaproteobacteria bacterium
CGGTGGATTTACAACCATAGGCGGTCAGACAAGGAACAGAATTGCCCGTCTGAATACTGATGGAACGCTGGATGCCACATTCAACCCGAATGCAAACGGCTCGGTTTATTCCATAGCGATCCAGGCAGACGGAAAAGTGATAGTAGGCGGTAACTTTACAACCATAGGCGGTCAGACGAGGAACTATATTGCCCGTATGTATGAGGATGTAATTGTAAGTGAAGATGGTGGAATGGATGTTTTATTTGAAGACACGATTAAAGAGGATACGATGGAGGATGTAGAATCAAAGGATGTTATAAGCTATGTATCAGGAGATACAGACAAAGGTGGAGAGACAGAAGGAGGTTCTGAATCTTCAGGCTGTTCGTGCAGTCTGGTTGAATAGTTTTATTGTGTAAAAAATATTTCTTACAATTATTTTAGATTATTTTTAAGCGAGATTTTATAATTTTAGGTACTCAATAAGATGGTGCTGGATTAAAGGCAATAAGAGTGAAATATTTTACTGTCATCCTTCAATTAGTCTCATAGGGGACCAAGTATTGTTAGTAAGATAAAAGCCAGATTTGAGTAATACAATCTCCATCATAATCCTCATATTCCCCCCATTACACCGAATAATATTAATTCCCTCATATAAACTCTTCAGATTTAAGCCCTAAAAATGTCTGGACAAACGGGTGCAGTATACCGATTGTTTTGATAGATGAATAAATTAGGAAAATTTTCAAATTCCCGAAAATTTGCATAAAAGGTGAGAGTATGTAATATATTGGTAAGAGTGATGGAGGAGCAAAAAATGTCTGATAAGATTGAAAAGAACAGATCATTGGATATTAAAAAGGAGATTTTTGGAATATTATTGTTTGGATTTTCTATTATTTCACTATTGAGTATTATCTGGGGAACTTTTGAATTTAAGGCAAATCTTGTAGGAACTGCAGGCAGTTTTATTTTCAGGGGTCTTTTTTCACTTATGGGGCTCGCATCATTTGCCCTTGTTGCAGGTATGATGTTTATTTCTGTCTCATTGATCAGGAACCAGACAGTCAAATTTCAAATATATCAGGTTATAGGTACCATTCTGCTTATAGTCTCAATGTCTTCGTTTATTAATATCGTAATGGGAGGACTTTTGATTGCAGGTATTAAGATTGAAGGGATTATAGGGTTCTATACCGGGAAGGCGATAGGCTCACTCTTCGGGGCAGTGGGAGGTGTAATAGTCTCAATCCTTCTCTTCTTTATTGGTACAACTATTACTGCAAATATATCTTCTGTGGATCTGGCGGTTAAGATAATAGGGGCTATTAAGACGATCTCTGTATGGTTATTTAAGAAGGGTGATGAGGTGCTGGAAAAGACGCTTCCAGATCCTGATAAAGAAAAAGAGGTGGATGCGAAGATTGTTAAACCCATAGAAGAGCCTGCTGTTGAGGTAGTAAAGGATGAAACGCCTGCACAAAAACCCGGGACAAAGATTGCACCAGAGGTCGAGAAAAAGAAAGAGAAACATAAAGAGAAAGTTAAAGAGGAGAAGATATCGGTTTCGGATGGAGAATTTATGCTTCCTTCTACTTCTTTACTTAAGGCGCCTCAGAAAAATGCAAGGAAGATCAATGAAGAAGAGTTGAAGGAGTATGCCAGGAGGCTTGAAGAGAAATTCCGCAATTTTGATATAGAGAGCAAAGTTGTCAATATTCGTCCAGGTCCTGTTATTACAATGTATGAAATGGCTCCCGGTCCAGGTGTTAAACTCTCAAGAATACTGGCTTTATCAAATGATATAGCAATGGCTCTTGAAGCCACAAAAGTGAGAATTCTGGCACCGATCCCGGGAAAATCTGTAGTTGGAGTGGAGGTGCCAAATAAGGAGAGAGAGAGTGTCCTGTTAAGAGAGATACTTGAAGATAAGGCATTTGTAGATTCAAACAAAGCAATTCCTCTGGCAATAGGGAAAAATTCTGAAGGGATTCCATTTGTTGTGGATCTTACAAAGATGCCTCACCTTCTGGTGGCAGGGGCGACCGGTGCAGGCAAATCTGTTTCTGTTAATACAATGCTGATGAGTATACTTTATAAGCATACACCCGATGATGTTAAATTTATTCTTGTAGATCCCAAGGTTGTAGAGCTTTCTATTTATGATGGAATTCCGCACTTATTATTACCAGTTGTAACTGATCCTCAAAAAGCGGCGATAGCCTTAAAGTGGGCGGTTCAGGAGATGGAGAAACGATATCATAGACTCGCAATGCTTGGTGTGAGAGATATTATCAATTTTAATAAAAAGGTAGAAAAGATATTAAAAGGTAACGAGAAACTGCCTGAGGGTTATGAAGAGATGATAGGTGAACCACCTAAGAGGCTTGAATATATCGTGTTAATAGTTGATGAATTTGCAGATCTTATGATGGTTGCTCCCAAGGATGTTGAATCCTGCGTAACGAGACTCTCTCAGATGGCAAGGGCAGTGGGCATTCATCTTATACTTGCAACACAGAGACCGTCTACCGATGTTATTTCAGGTATTATAAAAGCCAATTTTCCTGCAAGGATCTCATTCAGGGTCGCATCTCAGATAGATTCAAGAACAATTCTGGATTCTCAGGGGGCAGAGACACTTCTGGGAATGGGCGATATGCTGGTTTATCTTCCAGGAGCTTCGAGCAGACTGGAGAGAGTTCACGGTGCCTATGTGGATGAGGAGGAGATAAAAGAGGTTGTGAAGTTTCTGAAGTCTCAGGGGACGCCAGATTATAAAGACGAGATACTTAATGTGCCAGATGGAGAGGATACCTCTCAAACTGATGGAGATAATGCAGATGATGATAGGCTATATCTTGAGGCGGTAAATATTGTAAAGACGACGAGAAATGCGTCAATCTCATATTTACAGAGAAGACTTAGCATTGGTTTTAATAAGGCAGCAAAAATGATAGAGAGGATGGAGAAGGATGGGATTGTTAGCCCACCAAATGCTTCAAAGCAGAGACAGGTTCTGGTTTAGTCTTAATTTTGATAAATTTAGTAAAAAAAGTAACAGGATTGATTTGCTCAATATTTAAAATTTCTTAGAACATTCAGACAATCCATAATAAAATAAATACTATACTATAAAAAAAGATTTTAATAATTGAGAGTCTGTCCTTATATTTTGCAGATTTTTATTGGTATTGGTATAAGCCGTTTGGACTGACTATAATCTTGTTTATATTGCTTTATAAGTGAATGTATGCTATTATATTTGTTAGTAACAGGAGGTTAAGTCATGACATATAGAATTAAATGCAGTCTTATAGTCATTTTAGGAACATATATGCTCTTTTCCTGCTCGGGTTCCGTTGTTATAAACTCTCCACCGAATGCATCAATTGCAAAATCTATGATTGAGGGTAAGGTGGGTTCTGTAGTAACGGTAGAGGGTTCAGGTAAGGATATTGATGGTGATCCAATTACTTATGAGTGGAGTGTTGTAAGTTTCCCTACTGGTAAGGATGATTCTGGAAAGGATGTGAAGAGTGCGCCAACATTAGCCCTGCAGGGTGATGGAAGTAAGGTCACATTTACCCCAAGGCTGAAAGGCACATATTTTATAAAACTTATTGTGAATGATGGGAAACTCAGAAGTGCGCCCGCATATTGCACGGTATATGTATCAAGTGGGAAGCAGAATATTTTGATAGTAAATGCTGGTGAGGATAAGACTGTAAATGTCTCTTCTACTGTTACACTTACTGGAACTGTTCAGGCGGACCCTCCAGATCTTTTCTATTCAGTACAGTGGGAGCAACTGAG
>JBBISZ010000286.1:0-3797 GCA_037441045.1 Deltaproteobacteria bacterium
CATAAGAAAACTCCAGATCTGAACTGGCAACCTGTATTGTAAAAGAGTGTCCATCATTATATATGTTGGCAAAATGTCTGGGAAGTTTCTTGTCTTCCAGTTGAATATCACATTCTGTTGAACTGCCTACTGAAGTTATTCTCTTTTTGAGTTCAAAGGTTCGGGATGAACCAGTGCTTCTATTCTTTACAACAATAAAAGGCATTATTTTCTCCCTCCTTTTTCATCTGAAGATGAAAATATGAAGCCGTCGATTACAGAATAAATATATATAGCACCAAATGCAGCAAGAGAACTTACCTGTATAGTCTTATAAATATTTGCCCTGTCAGCGGTCTGTTGATCCTTTACATATCCATTTTTGTCTATCATTGAATTTACCTGCCAGTATGCGACTATATTGACGCTCAGGGCTAATATCTGAGAGATTAGAATGGATGTAGCCTTAAGTTTTTGATTGTTGGCAAATTGAGGAAGACCGAATGGAAGGAGGTTGATATACAGTCTATATTGATATGGATAATCTGATATCTGAGTAGTGGAAATTGCTGATTTTGCTTTTGTCTTGTTTATTGATATCTCGTTTTTTATTTTGTCAAAGAAGAGAACCATCGACGGGGGGAATAGAAATGGATCCAGTTTGAAGTCAGGTTTTAATAATAGTAATTGTCTAAAATTGGCATCTGCAAGTTTCATATCTTCCAGGTAGAAATATGCTGAACCAAGATATTTGTAGCATTCGGCGAGTTCGTTTTCATCTCTGGCAAGATTATTTTTTACTACCCTGGTAAGTATAGTGATGGATTGTTTGTAATCGCCATGTTCGAAGAGATAGATACCTTTTTTTACAATATTATCATCAGTCTGATTAAGGGCGAGAGAGAGTATTAATATTAAACCTGAGATATTCATTTTGATTTCTTGAGAATAATTTTAAGGTTTCTGGATTCGCCGGCTGAAAGTTCTATATTTGATATAAAATCCTTATAACCGCTTTTTGTCGCCTTAATCAGTACCTGTCGTTTCCCATTTTGTGTATCTATTGGAATTGTAATTCCGTTCCTCATAAGTATATCACTCCGTCCTATAAAGATGCCATCAATATATATATCACAATCTATTGCAGAATTAATATATATTTTTGCAGGTTTTATCCTGTCAAATATTAATCTGAGATCTATCTTTTGATCTTCTTTTATATCGACCTCTTTTTCAATGTCATAATAGAACGGATTTTTGACTCTGATGATATGTTTACCTGAATTTGTCCTTATATTAACAGTAGCCTTCTCCTTTGCAAAGAGACTTCCATCCAGATAGATATCTCCATAAGGCTTTATATAGAGTCTCAGCTCCCCCGTGGAGGTAACAGCATTTACCCTGTTCTCCGTGGAAGAGATACTCCTCTCTCGATTTTTCTTGCTGGCTATCCTCTTTTTTTCTCTCTTGATTAACCTTTCTTCCTTTTCTGAATTTTCTGTCTTAATGGTCTCAGTTTCAAAGTCTTCACCACCTCTATCATTATCCGGGATATCTCGAATTAAATCCGCTTTTACAGCAGGAAGATATTTGTCCCGGGGTCTTAATGATAAGGAGGAATCTGAACTATCTACTCTTGAGAGGTGAACAAATACAAAAATACCAATAATAATTGCAATAATTGCTATGGCTGGATACATTAATCTGAATTTATTTTGTTTTATTGTTGATATTTCTTTGAATCTATTAAAGAGTGATTGTGAATCCTCATCTTCTGGATTAAGGATTAGTAGAACATTTAAGAGATCCTGTATATGTATTCTATCCTCATTTGCTGTTGATGTTATCTCTTTATAGAGTCTATTCTTTAAGTGGTGGGAGATCCGTCTGCTTAAGTCGTCCATAAATTTAATTGGGTCCTTGAAAAATTCTTTCAATTCTCTATCGATATCAACAATTCCGTAATCCTTCAGATAGTTTTCCAGATCATGCTTTAAATCAATGGTGCTTGAATATCTCTCACTTAAATTCTTTTTTAGTGCTTTGTGAATTATTGCTGAAAAACTACTTCCTATTAGAGGGTTGAGTTCGACAGGCTCTATATACTCACCCATAAGGATTGATTTGAAGATAGAGGCGGGTGAATTCCCCTTAAATGGAAGTTCCCCTGTAGAGATGAGATAAAGCAAAGTCCCCAGCGAAAATATATCAGTTCTGATGTCCACATCTTTACCGTCTATCTGCTCAGGAGACATATGAGCCGGAGAACCACTTATAGAGCCTGTAATGGTAAGGCTCTCTGTATCCGCGATATGTGCAATCCCGAAGTCGGTTATTTTAAGTATGTTGTCTGATGAAATAAGTATGTTTTCAGGTTTTATGTCTCTATGAATAATTCCATTTGCATGGGCATGTCCTATGGCGTCTGAAAGTATAGAGACTATCATTGCTGCAATAAATGGACTGGATATGTCATATTCAGATATAAATTCTGCAAGATTTTTTCCACTTATAAATTCGCTGATTATATAACAATCGGTTTCAGAGGATTTGTAGTCAAATACCTCAATGATGTTTTTATGTCTGAGCCTTGCTATTGCCTGAGCCTCTCTTAGAAACCTTTTTTTTACCTCCTCCTTTTCTACAAGGTGCGGATGTAGAACCTTGATCGCAACCTCCCTGTTTAGAACTGTATCAACTGCGCGATAGACGGTAGCCATACCGCCTGAACCGGCCTTCTCTACAATTTTATATCTGCTATCTATCTCCATAATCGTCACTATGACAATTCTGACATACCTTACTTGTTTAGAAATTTAAAGTCAAATAAAAGATTTTATCTTGTAACCCGGCAGCATGGATAATAAAATCAACAGATTAAGAACCACAGACTAAGGTTAGAGGAAATGGATTCATAGAGTTATTGGAGTTATTGGAGTTTTTAGAGTTCATAGAATTTACCCGGTATTCAATAGTCCACAACAGACCATAAGCAGCAGTAAGCAGCAGTACAGTTAAATTATTCACGCTCTAATTTAAGGTAATATCTAAAGCAGCCAGTCACTTTTCTTGAATTTATAATAGTTGAAGATGCATTTTTGTAAGTAACATATCCAGTACAGACAAACAATACTTCTCAATATTCCGTTATAATTGGCTGGTCATAATTATGGTATTAATCCTCTTTATTCTTGTATTACAGAATTACTTGTGATAAAAGTCGAGCGGACTGTATGAGAAACATATTAAGAATTACAACATTATTTGCTTCTTTGATTCTGCTGTTCTGGATATCTGGATTAATTTCAGCCTGTGGCGTTTCTGAGAAGAAAGATCTTTTATTGGAGAGTTTTGCCTTTCCGATAGACCTTGTATATGATGAGGCACATCAGAACCTGTTTGTAATCTCCTCAAATTTTGATCTGGCTTATAAATACGGCAATATAAAAGGGATATCTATCTCAAGTCTTAAAAACCTTCTAAACGCACCCTGTAAGAGTGAATGTAAGGATTACAATAGCTCAGTTATTTTAAGCAAAGGGGTCAATATTGCGGATTATGCTGGTCTCTCAATTTTTTATGCTGGTAAAATTTATGTGCCCTTGAGAAGGGACGATAGTATTGCTGTAATTGATGTGGATGAAAAGGGGAATCTCTCCTGTGGTACAAAGGAGGAGGCGGTGCTCGGCGATTGTGATGATTTGCATATTGTTAGCCTTCCTTATGGTGAGCCGTTTTCTCTGGTTATGAAAAAAGATGATAGTTGTATATATACATCATTTTTAAAAAATGGGAATGTCCTGTGTGTAAGGGCTGAT
>JBBISZ010000287.1:0-3788 GCA_037441045.1 Deltaproteobacteria bacterium
CTCGGTGAGCTGGTCGATTCGTTCCTTAAGTTTTGGATTTTTGGGATCGAGCTTTATAGCATTATCATAGGCAGATATCGCCTTTTCTATATTTCCTGAGTTTGAATAAATTTTTGCCAGTTCAAAGTGAACAAGCGGATTATCCTTATCCAGAGATAGTGCATTATTAAGAAGATCTTCTCCCTCCTTGTTCTTACCCTGACTATATAAAATCAACCCTTTTATGAAAGTTGCAAGAGATTCTTCTCTTTTTGATAGTTTGTCCTCAGATTTGAGTTTTAATACATCTCCTATAATTTTCAATGCCTCGTCATATTTAGCAGCATCCTGACTGAGTACAAGGGCAGAGCCAAGAAGTGAACCAGTATGTTCCTTATTATCTTTCAGCGCGAGTTGATATTGTCCAAGTGCCTGAGTAAAATAACCCTGTTTATATGAAATATCGCCCATAATCTTGTATGATCTTGGATCTTTTGCCTTTGGGTCATTACCTGTTTCAGAGAGATGAGCCTTTTTAATATAATCTATTGCCTCGTCATAATTACCGATCTTCATAAGGGCTATTCCAAGAGCCCATAGTAATCTCGAATGTTGTGCCCCCTTCATTACCTCTTCTTTCCCAATCTGGATTGCCGAATTGGCAGCTCCACTATAAATTTTCATTATCATCTGAGCGGCAGTGAGAGTTGCTGAATTATCCTTCATCTGGATAGCATCATTTATATGATCAGTGGCTGCTTTAACAAGGGCAGCATCTCCACCAAATTCACCAAAAAGGACTGCCTCAATATATCCGAGCGTAGCCTTAAAATTACCTGAATCATCAAGTTTGATAGCATCTTCCATGGCTTTTTTTGCGTTAAGATACCCGGAATATGTATCCAGTTTCATACTTTCAATGGCAATATTGGTTAGATTCTTAATTTTCTTTGCCTTGTGTGCAGTATATGCAATAAAACCTATAATTGATGCGGACAGAATAGCCAGAATTATAATTAAAAATAATGTCCGTCTTGCCTGATCTTTTTTCAAAATATCGTCTGTGGATGAAAAATCCTCTGCGGTTGGTGGAGGGAGTTTTGTAATTTTCCTTTTGGGAGGCAGATCAATTGGTTCCGTAGTTTCAGGCACCGGTGCCTCAGCATGTTTTTCCTTCTCTTCTATGGGTTCAAAAGGTTTTTCCACTGGAGGTGGAGCCTTTTTAGGAGGCATGGATGTTTTTTTCTTTTGAGCAGTCTTTACCCCCTGAACAGGTCTTTTTGCCTGAAGCTTCTCTGTATGCTCCTCCTCTTCCAAATCCTCACTCAGTGCATTGGGTGGTGTAAGATTGACCCCCTTTTCAAGGAGCAGCGCCTTTGCCTCAAGATTTGAAGGGTCAAGCTCATACGCCTTTTTAAGGGCATCAATGGCAGGCTCATTCTCATTGAGTTTGAGATGGAGATTCCCCTTCATAAAATATGCCTCAGCCACATTTGGATCAATCTTCAGCAGTTCATTTAACGCCTCTATCCCCTTCTGATACTTGGACTGCTTCATATACACCCTGGCAAGTGAGATATAACCCTCTTTTGGATGTACCTTGATACCTCGCTTAGCCATAATCATTGCTTCTATAGTTCTTCCTTTTTCTAAATATGCCTCCACCAGATCCACAAATACCAGTGAATTTGGATCCTGTGTAAACTGCATTTCAAGCTGTGCAATGTCTTTTGACTGTTTTGACCTATCTTCCTGATTATTCATAAGTATACCTCATAGATTTATATTCATCCAAAAAGCGTCAGCATAATAGCAAAATAAGTATATTGTGTCAAAGACATAAATTATTTTTTTATAATAATTCCAACCTGTCTTATAGTGTCAGTATTGGGTAGTTTATATTCCCTAATATGGCTTTCAAGAACTCTTGGTGTCTTTTCAAGCACCTTATTGTAGATCTCAGAGGAAGGTTTTGACAGAAGACTTACAACTACCCCATTTTTTTTGACATTTGATATTCCGAATCTTGTCCAATCATTAATATTAATTGCAGCCTTTGAAATAATTAAATCTGTTCTGAGCATCTCCCTCTTTACCATCTCCTCCTTTACTTCATAATTTTTTAGTCCCGCCTCCCTTATAAATTCCATGAGAAAATTTGCCTTTTTTCTCTTGCTTTCAAATAGAACTACTCTGACCTCGGACAGGAAATAAAACCAGAATATAGAGGGAAATCCTGCTCCTGAGCCAATATCAGATATCTCATTTACGTCTATCTTTTTTTCATAGAGGAATTCAGATACACTCTTTAATGCCAGGTAAGAATCCAGATATAAAAACTCAGATATCTCCACCTCAGAAGTAAGACCGATTAGATTTACTATCTTTTGCCACTTTAATAATAATCCCAGATGAATTTTAATTACATCCTTCAGACGCTCATCATCATTGGCATACCTTTCAAAATTTTTTATAACTGCATCGATATTTTTCATGGTTCTATTCCATCATGTTGCAACTGCATCCATAGCCGCCAGAATCACTGGATGTTTTTTTGAGTTCAATCTCTTTTACACATTTATTGTTAATACATTTAAGCCCACTAATGCAATGAGAGTCCAGATTACATTCACCATTGTATGAAGAGAGACATTTTCCCCCTTCGCACACAAGTGGACTACGACAGTCAAGATTTACATTACAATCATACCCCAATAGCCCCCTGCAATAATTATTTTCGCAGATCATATTTTGGCTACAGTCATTAATGTCTTCACATATTCCTCTCTTAAGAGTCATCTTTATAGCCTCATAGGCATTCACACTTCCATAGCCCCATCTATAGTCATAATTTACAAAGCCATCATAAGGTTTGTCCGCGGTAAGATGTAGTATATGTTTGACCCTGTTTGCTGTAAGATGTGGATCAACAGATAGCATAAGACCCACCAGTCCGGCTATGTGTGGACATGCCATAGATGTACCCTGCATTGCAATATGAAATCTATCCACCTGTGTTCCTGCCTGAAGTTGAATTGCATCGGAGGAGAACGCACTGATAATAATTCTGCCAGGTGCTGCAATATCGGGCTTGACGCCGGTTCTTGATTCATCAGAACTGGGTCCGATGCTTGAAAAATATGCTATGTCTCCAGGATTGTCTTTTAAGGTGTGAACATTTCTATCTATATCAGTATACTCCTTTCTTGAGACAAAGGCTGCAACAGAAATTACATAAGGAGATGAGGCAGGCATACCGATGGTTCTATTTGAATCACCCGGGATAAGACCATTATCAACCCTCGTTGAAAAAGATGAACCTCCTGAGAAAAAATCCTCATCTGCAAACCATGCATCAAAATAGGTATCCCCTTTTGTCTTTATATAAAATTCAGCATTACTTGAGACGCAGTCTGAACAGTTTCTATCTATCAAGATCAGGTACATAGTCCTATTGTCAGGCGGATAGAGAGTGGATTCAAATTGAACCTCTGCATACTTTTTACGATCGTAGACAATAGATGAAATCAGACTTCCTGATCCATCAAAGAAATCAGTCTCAGTAAGTTCATTTAAGACATCAGACTCTATTCCTATTGAGACCATAAGGCTCTCCTTCTGATCTTTCCACAGATTAATTATTGAAGGACCCGAAGAATTCTTGAGATTAATTATTGTTTTTTGTGGAGAAGATTCTGCCTTATATCCCAGATGAATATTTGAAGAGCCCTCATTACCTGCTGCAACTACAATCACCCTGCCCTCAGCCTCTCCATTTTTTAACATATCTGCAATAGCAAGCTCTTCGG
>JBBISZ010000288.1:0-3777 GCA_037441045.1 Deltaproteobacteria bacterium
TTTGAGATCAATCTATCCAGAGATAAAACAATATTAAAGTTATTGCGATTGAATAAGTCCATCATTGCTCTGTTTAGAAATATACCGTTTGTATTAATAGAAAAAGTTATATTGTATCTTTTTTCTGTGCAATATCCTATGGCACTTTCTATTATTTTATATGACAGAAGAGGCTCCTTGCCAAAGAAACCTAATTCACAATTTTTATTATGTTTTTTAGAATATCGTATCGCAAAATCAATAATCTTGAAAAGAGATGAAACAGATACCTCCATATCATCATTCAAATTTTTGGCAAAACAATAATCACAATGCAGATTACATCTATGATTAAGATATACTGCCCAGATTATCTTATCATTGCCTTTCAATGTTTTTTAAACCTGAGAATTGTTTCGGCAGCTTCTTTTCCATAGAGAAATGCATCTTGCATCGCTGAATATTCCCATCTGCCATATCTTCCTATGCTGAAAATGCCCTTCTTTTTCAAATAATCAAATATAATTTTTGTAGATTTCTGGTAATATTTATCAAATATTACATAAGCACAATCGATTGTATTGGGCTTTATTTCAATTACATCTGACTCCTGTGCAATAAAGCCGAGTCTCATTAATAACGGCGGTATGCGACGGCTGAGGTTGGAGATATCACAAACAGAACCTCTTTTGTAAGAATATTCAATATAAAATGTATTGTATTCAGGTAGAGTGAGCTCTCTTGAAAATGCAGAATATGAGCCAATACGATAAAATGGTATATCTCGTTCGGGTAGATACACCCAGTGAGGGATCTGTTTGGTAGTTCTTCTTGCAATTATATTAAAATAAGCCACCTCTGTACTGGCAAGCATTCTCGCAGCGTCAGTTACAGATTCAGGTGCATCCTCTATTAAAAAGGCAAAATCTCTCAATGGGATTGTGGAGATGAGATGCTTAAAATGGAAAATGTTATTATCAGAAAGATGGACAAGTCTCTTATTAAGATTTACTTTGACGGGCATTGTATTGAATATAATATCTGCTGTTATGTGCCTTAAAAATCCTTTGATTATTGATTCAATCCCTCCACGTTCAGGATAATAGAAAGATGCATTATAACCGACATCTTTTTTAATAATGCCCAGAGCCCCATTTATCACATCATCAACAGAAGGAACTGGAATATATTTTTCACAAAATCCAGCCGACATCTGATCTGGCGGGATGGTCCATATCTTGGAATTATATGGAATCAAAAACTCTTCAGCAATACCAGCACCAAACTCCCCATAAATAAAATCCTTAAAAGATTTGTATCGTTTCTTTATTTTTTTAAGTCTTAAACTAACAAAATCCCTCAAACATTTTGCTATAATCTCTCTTGGCAACCCATACAGGTTAATCTGAAAAGGATACTCTGTAAATACCTCATGCGAAAATATCTTTGAGTCTCTATTTATCTTTATAAGGCTTACGCCAAGGTCTACTTCAATAAGTTTTTTTAATTCATCAGTTCTGAGGTGCAATAAATGACCCGTCATATCAAAGTATGAATTATTGTAAAAATCTGTCTTCATAAGTCCGCCCGCGCGTGATTCTTTCTCAATAATAACAACCTTTTTCTTCTTCAAAAAATACGCACTACTGAGCCCCGCAGGCCCTGCACCTAATATTAGTACTTCTGTATCTATCATAGTTTTATTCTACTTTTCGTTGAGCATTCTGTTGGTTCTGGAAAGTCTCTTTGATAATTCAAGGGAGAACATTTTATATATTTTATATGCAAACTGCACATCGGACTCCAGCATATCCATAAATTTCTTTCTCTTTATTATATACGCTTTTACAATTGAATGTGCGACACAGGATGCTGATGGAGGTTCATCAAGTATCATACTCATTTCACCTATATAATCTCCGTCTTTAAGAGACGCAACTATATTGCTGCCAACCATAACATCTACAATCCCTTCTCTAATAACTATGAGCCCTTCGGGTATTACGCCGTTTTTTATTAATACATCTCCTGGTTTATAGCTGGCATCAGTACACATTTCATAAACAATCTTTAATTCGTCCATACTCAGGGCATCAAATATAGGTATTTTACGGATCTTATCTGCATCCATCATAACTGATGTATAACTTCCCTCCTCCTCAACAAACTGAGTAAGATCTGGCAGTTTTATACCTCCTTCAATAAACGCCAGACGATCTTTTACATCTCTATAATCAGGCTCTATGCTCTGAATTATCTTAAAGAGTTTTATTGCATGGTCTTTGTAATTCAAATCATTGGCGAGGACTCCTGCTCTATAGAACATCTCCAGACTCTTTTTGTTTATACCTATCATCTTACACCCTTCTATCAAAAATTTGAGCGCCATTGCTGCATTTCCCTTTTTGATTAGAATATCTGCAAGTTTGATTCTCGCATCTGTAAATTTTTCATCAGATGGTGGTACCTTCCTTAAAATCTCTACTGCGTCTGAATTCAGGTTGATATCTATAGCCTGATTTGCCGCCTCGGAATATTTTCCTATTACCTTTTCGCAATGAATTACCTTTTCTGAGTCCCCGGATTTTTTATATAATTCAATAGCCTTTTCATACTGTTTTGCCTTCTCATAATTCTGTGCCGCATTTTCAAGCATATTTAGTTTTTCGTACATCTGTGCAGCTTTTTCAAATTCATAATTCTTTTCGTAAAGTCTTGCCACTTCTTCAAAGTTTTGTGTAATCAAAAAGCACTTAATAGCCATTTTATAGTCTCTTGCAAGCTTAAACATCTCACCTACAGACCTGAGTGTAACCTTACTACTGCTCTTAAATTCGTTGAAAACCAGTTCTCCAATATTCTCTTTGCATGACTGATATGCACTTACTGCCTCTTCCAGATTACCGGAGATAATATAGTTTTTTATATAATTAATTACCTTTGATGTCGGGACAAATGAACCCTGCGACTCGTCAAATTCAAATTCTATCTCCCTGAACATCTGAGACATAAATTCCTCCGTTAATTAATTGTGCCTTCCAAATGGTGCGATAAATGCATACCCTCCATCATAACTTATCTTTACTGCACCAGGTTCATAAATATTCATAAAACTCGGGTTATACTCAATAACATTAGCGATAATTTGATTTATAATAAGCAGAAATCTCTTGCCATTTTTCAATCTTATTAATTGTAATTCTTTGTAAATATTGCTTCCTTTGATTTCCTCAATTTCAGATAAAAATTTCTCCTTTTCATACCAGCCAGCATCCTGATTTCTATGCAATAGTTGCGACTCCTTGAGTATCCCCATAATAGTATCATAATTATTTATCTCCTCAGGAAATTTACATGGAATCCCTCTCTTTTCAAGGTCCGATTTTATCTCTGCCTTCTGCTCCTTTGAAAGCATAAAGAACTGGGCTGAATCAACTACTTCATATACAAATCTACCTTTTTTCTCTTCATAATATTTTTCAGGTTCAATCATATAAACTGCTTCTATGAAATTGTTTTCAACAAATGGAACATATCTTACGTCTAATTTTTCACCAAATATTAAATATCTCTTTCTGTTATCCTCTCTTATTTTACCTATACCATAAGATGTGCGACAGATAGATGCTTCAGTAATAGATTTGTAAGAATCATCTGATACAGGTTTAATATCTAAAGTTTTCAACCCTGAAGAATTATCATCACCAGAGTTTTTAGAAGATGATAAATCTAAATCTTTTGATTTATTTTCAGGTCTGATAAACAGTGATTTCAACCAGCTAATAAAACTCATAATTT
>JBBISZ010000289.1:0-3772 GCA_037441045.1 Deltaproteobacteria bacterium
CTCTGATCTCTTTGAAGCTCTGAATGCCTATTGGTAGTTTTCTCATAGATACCTCATTGTGAAAATGAATTTATTATAATATCAGACCAAAATCAAGAAAGAAGGTGTAAATGTTTTTTATCTTAGAAAGCATATTTTTTGTATTAGGTATTTTATAATTGGGTAGGTACCTGATTTACCATTTTCTTGACAATAAATAATATAAATGTACAATAATTCAAAGAACGGTAATCCTTGATTCGGAGGAATCATGATGAGAAAAATAGTTTTTATTCTTGCTCTTGCATTTATGGCTATTTTTATTTTTGGTGCAGGAGAGGGTCCTGCTATAAAGGATGAATCTGCAAAACAGCTCTTAGAAGGAAAGAGTGATAAGGTCTCTGAATCGACTGTGATTAGAGAGGAAGGTAAATTATCTGCACCATCTACAGAAAAATATACTATTCAACCAGGGGATACTCTGTGGGATATCAGTTCCAGACTACTAAATTCTCCATGGTACTGGCCCAAATTGTGGTCATACAATCCATATATCTCTAATCCACACTGGATATATCCTGGAAATGAGTTAAGATTGACCCCGGGTGGAGAAGAGATGCCGGCACTTGTTGAAAGCTATGAACCTGTGGAAGAAAAGGAGCCCAAGGAGCTCTCTGAGGTCTCTATGGGTACTGTTGAGGGTGTTGGTATTGAGGTACCTGAAGATATGGAAGGTGTTACTATGGCAGGAAAGATTGTAACTGCTTCAAATTTTGCAACATATATCAGGAGAGATACTTTTGTATCAAAGAAAGAACTTGAATATGCAGGTAGAATAATCTCCTCTTTTGAGGAGAAGTATATGCTTTCAACCAATGATTCAGTGTATATCAGGTTTGTAAATATTCAGGAGATAAAAGTTGGGGATAGATTTATGATATTCAGTAAGCCCAATCCTATAAAACACCCCAAGAAAAAGGATGTAATAATCGGTTATGCAATTGAAATTATAGGAGGCTTAAAGGTTGTAAAGATCGATGAGGATGTAGCCACTGCGAGGATTTTTACTTCATTTAGTGAGATAAGAAGGGGAGATTATGTACTGCCTTGGCTCGAGGATAATTCTCGAAAGATCAAGTCCAGACCGTCTCAGGTGGATACCAAGGGATATATTGTCTATACTACAGTTGAAGATAGAGTATTAACTGGCGAGCATCATATGGTAGTAATTGACAGGGGTAGAGAGGATGGAATATTTGAGGGGAATGTGTTTTTTGTTGTTAGGAGAGGGGATAAACTGGATACATCAAATATCAAATATAATTATGAATTTGAGGGAAATATCAAATATCCTGATGAGGTTGTGGGAATGATAATGATAATAGATGCCAGAGATAAGGCATCTACCGGTCTGGTTATTTCATCCTTGAGAGAGCTTGTTGTTGGGGATGAGGTAATAACCAAGAGTGTTTCAAAGTAGATAAGATATGAAATTCAGACTGTTATTCGTCTGTGTTTTTGTAGTGGCATTATTTACAGGTCTTTATTGTTCAAATAATGATGAAAGATCTGATTCAGGCGTAGTAGGGGATACATCCATATCTGATTTATCCTCAATAGATACTTTATCAGGAGATATTTTTGAGGATACGGGTATAAAACCTGAAAAATATTTTGCCATTAGTTTCAAAAATAGAAATGAGATCCTGTTTTTCGACAGGGAGAATCTTTCCGAAATTTCCTTTCATTCAATTCCTTCAAAGGGTGAGATATCTTCAATTGAATTTATTAAAGATATTAATATGCTTGTTTATGCTGATCTGGGGGGTAAGGAGCTTGTGTTTGTTAAAGACTTTAAAGAGATAAAGAAAATAGGTAATGTGGGCGATTATCCATATTCTATTAAATATATTCCAAAGTTAAAACTGCTTATTTCTCCAGATAAAAGTTCAAACAGAATATATATTATTGATACTGAGAAACTTGAATTTTTATCAATTTCACCAATGAGTGCTGGAGGGAATAGTCCCGTTTCTATTTGTTTTGATGAATCCCCTCTTACCAGGGAATTGTTAGTTAGATTATTTATTCTTGATTATAGCAGCCTTTATGTAAGGGCATATGATATCTTTGATACGGAGGATTGGGGGCTTAGAGGGGAGAAGTTGCCGTCTCTATCAGAACCAATGCATATAGCATGTGATTCTACAAATAGAAGGCTCTTAATATCCAATTCAGCCTCAAATAATATTTCAGCATACGGTCTTGATGATCTTGTGCAGATTGCAAACTCACCATTTGAGGCAGGCAAAAACCCGACATTTGCTGCAATGTATACCGGTGCATCTATTGCCTATGTCTTGAATACTTCCGAAGATAGCTTAACAATCTTTTCTACAAAGGAGATGAAGACAAAGGGAGGACTCTCATTTAAGACAGGCGATGCCCCTGAAAGGGCTTATGTAAATGAGGATGAAGGTCGTCTGTATATACTTCTGGGTGGAGGCAAGAGTCTTCTGGTATATGATATTTCAGACCCTTTGATGCCGGAGAAGATTCAAGAGATAAAATTTGATTCTACACCCGGCGATTTAATTTATAGATAAACCTATTGCTCTTCAGTATAGTCTGGTATGATGAAATCTATTCTAATAAAACGAAGTATCGGCTGTATATAATTTGTATTTTCAAAATTAATTTACCTCTATCTTCTTCTACCTATTTATGAAAATTTTGCCCATTTTATTCTGCTTGAACTTAATTTACCGGGGTTTCGGTTCAGTAGGTAAACAGGTAAGGATTTGTTAATGTTTTGTATCCTGCCATAAAATCCCTTTATATGATTTCAGGTTAAGTATTATCAGGTGAAGATTAATCAAAAATTAGATTTAAAAATTTTTTTAAACTTATTTTGTACGGATGTTATAACCAGTAAATTTATTAATATAATCTAAAGTTAAATGGTAAGATTATTCCTGCTTTGAATCTTCTTTCTGAGAGTCTTCCTTTTCTTCGTAAATATTCTTTTCTTCCATGCTGTCCTTCTTTTCTTCTATTATAGTTTCTTTGTCAAGATGGATGTTTGCAGGTCTGGCATCTTGAGGTTGTTGCTCTTTTGACTCTTTCAGTTCTGGCATCTCACTCTTTGCGCCTTTACCGATCTCTGTAATATCGATCTCCAGATCAGGTGATTTTAGTTTTGCCATACCAAAGATTGGGACTTCTTTTGACATCCAGACTGTAAAAGGTATCTTTTCAATTCTTAAATCATAAACGACAGTATTTATTGTTCTAACAGCTACTTTCATAGGTTCTTTCGCTTTCTTAACTTTTGCATTTTTTGGCAAATCCTGTCCTATCCCTTTGGGCATTTTTGCTATATCCTCTGGTTTCATCTGTACAGGATTTCGTTTGCCGATCCTTGATATCATCTTCTTTATATTTGCTGGATCTCTTGGATCGCCTGAGACAAACATCTTGGTCAAAAGCCCATGACCACTGCTCTCAAGTCTGGAGAATATCTCAACCCAGTAACATTTCTGTGGTTTCTTCTTCTTGTCTGTGGTTTCTTCACAGCTTGCCTCTCCCACCACAGCAATCTTCACAATCTGTACTGAGTCTGAGTCAAGTTCGTGAACCCTGTATTCTATGTAGTCTCCCGGAGCAGGTTTGAACTCACCAAATATTGTTGGCATCTGAATAATCCCTATTGGTCCAACCTGAGCATAGAGGTTGAAGATGAGTGATAAGAGAATGCTATTCATAGATCTCTCCTTTTAGTTTACGGATATTA
>JBBISZ010000290.1:0-3743 GCA_037441045.1 Deltaproteobacteria bacterium
TCTCTGAAAAAACTCGAAGGTGATGAGACTCTTCTTGTACAATCTGGTAAGGCGGTGGGAGTTCTGAGATCGCATAAGGATGCGCCGAGAGTTATTATTGCAAACTCCAATCTGGTTCCAAAATGGGCAAACTGGGATTACTTCTGGGAACTGGACAAAAAGGGTCTTATTATGTATGGACAGATGACAGCGGGGAGCTGGATATATATCGGGACACAGGGGATTTTGCAGGGGACATATGAGACATTTGCCGCTGCTGCAAAGACTCATTTCAATTCAGATCTTTCAGGGAGACTTGTTTTAACAGCGGGTCTTGGTGGAATGGGAGGTGCTCAACCTCTGGCTATAACTATGAATAATGGTGTCGCTATCTGTGTTGAGGTAGATCCATCGCGAATAAAGAGGAGGATAGATACCGGATATCTTGATAAATCTACTGATAGTCTCGATGAGGCCCTGAAATGGGCAGAGGAAGCAATTAAGAATAAACAACCATTGTCCATTGGACTTTCTGGTAATGCCGCCGATGTCTATCCTGAATTTGTGAGACGTGGAATTATACCTGCTCTGGTAACTGATCAGACGAGCGCTCACGATGTAATAAATGGATATGTCCCGAGGGGCATTTCATTGGAAGAGGCTAAAAAACTCAGGAGAGAGAATCCACAGGAATATAAGAGACAGGCTATAGAGTCTATTGCTATTCATGTAAGGGCGATGCTGGATATGCAGAAGAAGGGAGCATACGTATTTGATTACGGGAACAATATTCGTGCACAGGCAAAGGAAGGCGGGGTAGAAAATGCCTTTGATTTTCCTGGATTTGTACCTGCATATATCAGGCCATTATTCTGTGAGGGGAAGGGACCTTTCAGGTGGGTTGCGCTTTCTGGTGATAAGAATGATATCTTTGTTACAGATGAGGCAGTAAAAAAGGCTTTGCCAGAGAATAGTAATGTAGTTAGATGGCTTAATATGGCACAGAAGAAGGTGCATTTTCAGGGCTTGCCATCACGAATCTGCTGGCTTGGTTATGGAGAGAGAGAAAAAATAGGGCTTATATTTAATGACCTTGTGAAAAAGGGCAAAGTAAAAGCCCCTATCGTCATTGGAAGAGATCATCTGGACTGTGGTTCAGTGGCGTCTCCAAATAGAGAGACTGAGTCTATGAAGGATGGTTCAGATGCAATTGCCGATTGGCCTATTCTGAATGCTCTGATAAATGCTGTAAATGGTGCAAGCTGGGTCTCTTTTCATCATGGAGGTGGAGTAGGTATTGGATATTCTCTTCACGCCGGTATGGTGATCGTTGCCGATGGTACAAAAGATGCTGCAAATAGACTTTCAAGGGTCTTAAACTCTGATCCAGCAATGGGTATTTTAAGACATGCTGATGCTGGATATGAGATTGCTATAAAGATGGCCAGGAAGCATAAAATTAAGATACCGCATCTTAAATAACAAAGTAAAAACAATGTCACAGGATAAATTGGTAAAAGTACCATCGTATCGCACGTTGATGGGCTATATAATGCCCAGAAGGTCCGATGCGGCTGTATTTCTTGAGATAGATGCGGATGTCTCCGAAACAATAAAAGTTATCGAAGAGTACAACAAGAAATCAGAGGTAAAAATTACAATATTTTATGTCTTTTTGTATTCTCTCTTGAAGGGACTTATAAAATATCCCGAATTAAACAGGTATGTTCGTGGGAAGAAGACCTATCAGCGAAGTGAGATAAGTATTGCCTTCTCTATGAAGGTTGAGAAGACGGTTGAAGCGCCTATGAGAGAGGTAAAACTCAGATTTTCAAAGGATATGGGCTTTTCAGACTTTGTTAAATATATTCATACTTCCATTGAGAATGCGCGAAGTGGTGGGAAATTGGATGCGGATAGCAAATCAGAGATTTTTTCTAAAATACCAAGACTTTTATTGATGCTGGCTGTAAAGATTGTCTATCTTCTGGATTTTTTCTCCCTGCTGCCGGATTCTTTTACAGGAGATGACCCTTTCTACTCCAGCGTCTTTGTCACCAATCTGGGTTCAATTGGTATTGATTCGGTATTTCATCATCTATATGAATATGGCAACTGTTCATTTTTCATAAATATCGGGACGATATACAAAAAGCCTGTTGTTGATGAATCGGATAAAATAGTCCCAAAGAATGTACTTCCTATAAGAATAACATTTGATGAGAGAATAGCCGATGGATTTACTGCTTCAAGAGGTCTTTTGTATATGAAGTATGTGATAGAAAATATAGGCTCTTATTTATAGTATTCTTTCTTACACGCCATCTCAATTTTATTATAATTGATATATGTATTTCCGAATAATGGAAATTTTAGCATCTATTATTGTGCTAATATTCCTGAATTTAGCCTGTGAAGGCAACAGTTCGGTGTCTCTGGATATAAAGACTGTGAAGGATACAAAGAAGATTGAAATCTGTCAGGATGGTATGGTATGTAGAGAGGATAGCGACTGTTTTGATGGTGTATGTAAACAGGGAGTATGTAAGTGTTCCTCCTCTAATTTCTGCCAGAATGATGAGGATTGTGGGGAGAATAAATGTTGTAATATAATGACTGGAACCTGTTATGATTGTGTAAAGGATACTGATATTGAAGTTGATTCATATAATGATATTGCAGTAGATACAATAGTAGATATAGACGATGCGCAAGCAGATATCGAAGATAATGGAGTAGTTGAATGCAAGAAGGATCTTGATTGCCCTCTTGATAAGTTTCACTGTCATCCAGAAAAATTAATTTGTGTCGAATGTTATAAAGATGAACATTGTAGCATCGGTACCTGTGATACACAGAGAGATATTTGCATAAAGCCAGTTGAGGATATCGGGATTGATATAGATTTAGATGTGCAGTCAGATGGAGCAACTGATGTTTTTACAGATACTGGTGCTGATATTGTTGCTGATACAGGAGATCCCTGCCTTGACTATGTATGTCTATGCGGGACTATCTGTGTTTTAGAGAATGGAAATCCTAATTGTAAGAATGGATGTAAGGTTGATAAGGACTGCTGTGCAAATACTGTATGCAAAAACGGTCAGTGTGAAAAGACAAGTTGTACAGAAGATATAGATTGTAAGGATTCTTCAAAACCACATTGTGAGCCGATATCGGGCTTGTGTTATGAATGTACAAATGACCTGCACTGTCAGAGCAATTATTATTGTGATGCAAACCATACCTGTAAATACAAAGTTGATGAATGTTATGGCACCTGTGATCCGAACAAACAGTGGTGTAATCCAGTAAAAAAGCAGTGTGAGGATATACCTTCAAACTGGTGTGTGACCTGCTCCCAGGTGCTTGATCCTTTATGTATCATGGATGGGTTGACCTGCGGTACGCTTACAAAGAGATGTACAAAGCAGTGTAATGACAATAGTGAGTGTTTTGGGTACACCTGTAATCCGTTTGGATGGTGTACCTGTCCATAAGTAAAAAGAAGGAGGATTCAGTATGAAGAATTTTTATTTTGTTATTTTTGCTATTTTGCTCCTGAGTTCAATATTTGCCTGTAGTGATGGAGCTACAACTGAGAGTGATGCAGGTCCTGGGAAAGATGCAACAAGTCCAATCTGTAAATCTGATAATGATTGCGATAAGACTGCAGGACAAAAATGTATAGGTTCGGTTTGCAGGGTACCTGAATGTCTCAAGGATAAAGATTGAGTAGATAAAAAGAAGGGTAACAACTGTGA
>JBBISZ010000291.1:0-3729 GCA_037441045.1 Deltaproteobacteria bacterium
GTTTGTGGTATAACACAGAAAAACCACACAAAGGACTAAATAAGTTGACTCCTTGAAGTATTATGTAAATGAATTTGTTGGGCAGCCTGCACAGTCCAATATCTCATGGACTTCTACAATTGATTTATTTGCAAGATATGATATAGTAAAAAGTAGTTATTTTGTAGCTAAACAGCAATCTGAATTTGCTGGAATTAAGATATGAAGAAAGTTGTATGTCATTTTTGTAAAAAAGAAGTTGTGTTTGATACAAAGGTATATATTCGGGACGAGTGTCCATTTTGTAAAAGAGATCTGCATATCTGCATGAATTGCGAGTTTTATGATGAAGGGGCATATCATCAATGTAGAGAGCCTCAAGCCGAACAGATCTTTGATAAGGAAAAAGCCAATGTATGTGATTTCTTCTCCCCTTTTGCAGGGAAGAGAAATGAAAGTAAGAAAGATGAGGCAAAGAAGAGGCTTGAAGAACTTTTCAAAAAGTAGGATATTTAAAGGATGTTTATTCCCCCTGTCCTGAATAGGTGTTGTTTTTAATGAGAAAGATAATAAAATCCCAGCTCAAATATTTTCTTGAGATACTTATTTTAATTGTACTTGATTATCTCACAATATTTTCACTTTATTCTATTTCCCTCATCGTCAGAATAAAGGTATTACCAAATTTCCACAGACTGTATCAGGAGATTTTGCCTGATAGATTCTCCACATTTTTCTTTTTGTTTATTTCGATATATGTAATTATTTACCTCTTTGAGGGTATATATACAAAGAGAATCCCATTCTGGCGTGAGTACGAGAGAATTATTAAAGGATCTACACTATCTATACTAATCATCTTCTCTATAGTTTCTATTGGGAAATTCAGTCCTGATGTATCGAGGACAGTATTATTGCTCGGTTATATTCTGGTTATTCTATTTCTCCCACTTATTAAATTGCTTACCAAACCTACTATTCTGAGGATTTTTGGTTTGAGCAGGCGAGTCTTTCTGGTGGCATCGATGGAAATGTTACCAAACATAAAAAGGGCTATACAGAATGAACAATATATATCTTTTGATGTTGTAGGCGAGTATATTTTTCACGAGGGTAAAACGCATATAGATCAGGAGGCGATAGAGGATATAAAAGGGAGTATTGCTCATTACAACGCCAGTACTCTTATAATTGGGCTCAATGGCCCTCTCAGAATCAACATTACAAACTTTATAAAGGCTCTAAATGATCAGAATATTGATATATTGATAGTCCCTGACCTATACGGTATTCCACTGCTCGGCATTGAGATGGATTATTTCTTTAATGAGCAGTTGATGATTATAAAGATCAAAAATAGACTAAAAAATCCATTTTATAGAGCGATGAAGCGCATCTTTGATTTGATTATTGGATGTACTCTACTGATACTGTCTTTGCCACTGATGTTGATTATTGCAATACTAATAAAGTTTGATTCAAAGGGCCCAGTAATTTATCGTCATAGAAGGATAGGGTATAGAGGTAGAGAGTTCAACTGCTTAAAATTTAGAAGTATGGTCAATAATGCAGAGAATATGCTTGATGAGCTACTGAATAATAATCCTGAACTCAGGGTGGAGTGGGATAAGTTTAAGAAACTGCCCAATGATCCCAGAGTAACAAGATTTGGGAATTTTCTCAGACAGACAAGTCTAGATGAGCTTCCGCAGATTATTAATGTCATAAAGGGAGATATGAGTCTTGTTGGACCCAGGCCTGTTCTGTATGAGGAGTTAAAACTATTTAAGGAGGATTCAGATTATTATCTGGAGGTAAAACCTGGGATAACTGGACTCTGGCAGATATCCGGGAGATCAGATATTGATTTTGAGAAGAGAGTGGAACTTGAGAGCTGGTATGTAAAAAACTATTCTATCTGGCTGGATATTACGGTCATCATCAGGACAGTTAAGGCAGTTCTTACAAAGGCGGGTGCCTATTGATCTTTTTTTTCCTGTTTTATATTGGACTGTCTCAATCTGTGAACGAGCGACTTAATAATTGAAAGCATTATCTCGTGTTCATCAATAAGAATTTCTGTAAAATCCTCCCGACTTATTTTAAGACATATTATATCTGATTCAGCAATCACAGATGCAGATCTTGGCTCAGAATCAAGTATTGCCATTTCTCCAAAAAAATCTTTTGGACCGAGCTCTGCAATTACATCCTTCCCCTTAACTATTTTTACTTTACCCTCAACTATTATGAACAGTGAGTCTCCTTCATCACCTTCTGTTATTATTCTGTCATGTCTCGAGAATTCAACTTCTCTCGCTATGGTTGCAATTCGAGATAGACGCTCGGAGGAGATATTTTTGAATAGACTGACTTCTTTTAAGAAGAGTACCTTTTCAATTGTAGTAATCATAGTGCTCCCTCTGTATAGACCTGTCTGACCTTTGGTTCAAGATATTTTAATATATCTGAGTCATAATACTTTACTCGTTCAATAATATCCTGTGGCAGCAGTTTAAGTCGGGACGAGATTATTTTTAATAAAATTGATTCACGGATAATATCCTCTGATTCCTTGAAAATCCTCTTCAATGTTTCTGAATAATTAATAAGGTAATTTGCATCAAGTACATTGATCAGGCAGAATATAAGCCAGTAATCCTTCTGTTTGAATATATCCTGGAATAATTCATCTTTTTCTGGTATTGATTCTTTTTCAAATATTTGAGGTCTCTTCCCACCCGCGTATATGTATTCCATAAAATGAATCAGTTGTTTTATTTCTGATATAGAAAACATATTATCTATTGCCTCAATGGCATTTGCCCTTCTTATTAACATTGATGAGTCCAGATTGAATATAATAGTTGATATTTGCTTTTGTGGATATATTGAATCCATCAGTCTCAGGCAAATTAGAATATTTGTTTTTATTCTATCATCAATACATTCTGATAGCAGGTGGTCGTTATTTTTATTAAAGTATTCATCTATCAGCAGATATATGTGCATCTTATTTACAATGTCTTTTATCTTTGAAAGTATTGTCTTTTCATCTATTTTTAATGACGGGTTTGTATGAATCATTCTGGATATGCCGGTAGATATCTTCAGGAGTAGATATTCTTCACTGATACTGAGAAGTGATACAAGACTATCAAGTGATTTCTGGGTATTTATTCCTGCCAGTATGCGAGGTATCTTTTCTCTTATTGCAAGTTTCTCTGCCTTAAACTCCATAACCTTGGAAAGTGTTGGAACGGCATCATCTCCATAATGAATCAGTGATGTGGATAGAATTGGTGCCAGATCTTTATCCTGTAGTTTATAGATAAGAGACGGGAGTAGTTCAATGCTATTTATCTCGCAGGCAGCCATAGCCGCCTCTTTCTGAACTTCGATATCTGGATCTGACAGTAGTTTGAAAAGGGGTTGATAGAAGTTTCTTGAGCCTATAATATTGAGTGCACGAGCGGCATATCTTCTGTCTTCATCTTTTTCAGACTCAAGCATATTCTTGAGTTGCTCTGCTGATCTAAGAATCCCATCCAGACCACCATATTTGATGAGACCTGCGACAGCATAGGATCTTATCATTGGATTTGTATGATGCAGGTATTTTCCTATAAGATTTATGGCTCTCTCTTTCATTATTATACATGCGGAGTTTATTGCCTCTGCCACAACTTCTTCATTTTTATCATTGAGGATATTAATTAACAGAGAAATATCTATTCCCCAGCCCCATTG
>JBBISZ010000292.1:0-3723 GCA_037441045.1 Deltaproteobacteria bacterium
GTTATTGCATCTTCAGTGACATCTGTAATCTGCACAATATCAGAACCTGCATCAGGTGCGGGGATGATAGGCTTAAAACATGCGGAACTCTTTGATATAATTGGGGTAATAGGTGGTTATATCGATTGGGTGTATTTGTTAAATTATATGGAAAAATACCATATGGGCGGCTTCTGTCCGATGAGCCAGATACTTGAGAATCTGAATGATATCAATGATCCATTAAAAAATCCTGATATATATTGTGGTAAGAAGCCACCTATCAATCCGGTAGATAAAGTATATATCGAATGGGAACAATGTTTTAATCACTGGTATTTCTTTGATTCTGGTGGTGCGTTTGATAGAGATGAATATATACAACTATTTCAGGATCTCTCCATGGCTCTGGGCAATCCCGGCTACTACAATGAAAAGACTCCATATCTACCGGCAGGAATAGAGCCGGAAGATTATCTCAACTGGATAAACTCTTCTGATTGTTGTTCAAAGCCTATTGTTATCAGTACCCCGCCTTATAATTGTAATGCTGAATATAATCCCGAATGTAAATATCCAATGATCACCTTTTGTGATGGAGAGGAGCCCATTAGCAAATCAGACCCGAAGTATTATGAGGAGGCAGGTAAATATGATCCATACTATCCAACTCATAATAAGCCCACGGTTGTAATGCTTGCTATAGATTACAATGGGAATGGAATTAGAGACTATGGAGAACCTGTCATATTTAATTCACATGAAAGATACATAGATACCGGAGTAGATGGTTGTTTTGATGAGGATGAAGATGGTTCAGGAGGCTGTTGTACAGAAGACAGGAGTAAATGCAAGTATGACAGAGAGAAGAATCCCGATCCAAATCACGACGATTATGATGTCTGGAACAATTTTAATGGCACTGAAAGGAATGGACTTTATGATGAAGGAGAGGCTTTTGATGACTTTGGACTTGATGGTGTAAAGGCAGATACAAACAAAGGAATCCCTGCTGACTATGGAGAGGGGAACGGCAAATTTGATTATTCTCCAAATACATTAAACTTCTTTAATCATGATATGAGACTAAATGTTTTAAGACTTGCAAAAGAGGATATTAACAAATTGAAAAATCTGGATATTTATTTAGATGCAGGTATCAGAGATATCTTTCTTTCTGCCGCAGATTCAATAGGTCCAATTGGGGCGTTGAAATCGCTTGGACTGGATGCCAGAGTGTATGATGATTTCTTTTCAACACCAAATGCAATTCTACCAGGGGTTACAGAGTCAGAATATATGGACAGGATTCCACAGATAGATTTTTCAAGAAAGAACTTTGGCAGGTATGTGCTGGTAAGATATGGCAATCCAGATGCTACAAAAAAACAGATTCTGGATGGCGATGGTGCTCATGTGGGGACTGCCTCTCAGGCGATAAATCGTTTTCTCACATTCCTTGCATTCGCATCAAAGAGATTTCCAAAATGGGATAAGAAACCTGTAAATACCTCACTCTCAGGACTCAATCAGAACAAATGGTTTTTCAGCAAATCTCTCAATAGTTATAGAAGGTATACAATAAGCCTTCCGCCAGGATACAATGATGAAGAGAATAAAGATAAGAGATATCCTGTAGTTTATCTTATGCACGGATATGGAATGGAGCCGGGTGATATGGGGGCGGCGGGAAGTATATTTCAGACATATATGGCGCAGGGAGCGCTCCCGAAGTTTATTATTGTCTATCCTGATGGCAAATGTTGTTATCGTAATATGAAGACAGACGATGTGGAGTGTGGATGCACTGGTTCACCAAATCATGGTATGTTATTGTGTGTGGGACCTGATGGAAAGGAGAGAGATGTGAGCGAGGCAGATCTCAAGAGAGAATGCAACAGGGGATCTTTCTATACAAATGCTGTCTCTAATATCTGGGCTCAAAAGAGGGAGAATGGCGATAAGTTTATTGGGAAATACGAGGATTCTTTAATTGATCTTATTGAATACATAGATCAGAATTATCGTACAAGACAGCCCGAAGAGGTGGAAGAGAAATATTGATTCTATGGAGTTTTTATCTCAAATAAAGGACTCCATCGACATACTTGAGGAATTTAGAAAGGCAATAGCCGAATCTGATATTGTAGTTGATGAAATAATAGCAGGTATTCATAAGAGTAGAGTAGGGGGACAGAATATTGAATTTCTCGATTACAGAGATTATGTGTATGGAGATGACCTTAGATTTGTAGACTGGAAGGTCTTTGTAAGAAGTGACAGATATTATATAAAGAGATTTGATGATAATAAGAGAAATACTGTTTATATTTTTATTGATTCTTCACTTTCTATGAATCAGGGTGAAGGTAAGAAAAATAAATTTTTAAGAGCTCTGTTGATAGCCGCCACTATTTCAAATATCTTTTTGAGAATGAAGGACGATGTAAATATTATAATTGATGGAAATATGCTAAAAATTGGCGAAGCCATCGGCAATCCTCCTGCTCAGGTAATGTCTTACCTGTATGAAACGAGTAAAATGAAATCGGGAAATTTTATTAATTATTATGAAGGAATCATTAATTTAGTCAAAAAGAATTCAATTGTATGTCTGTTTTCTGACCTGTTTGCTGATTCTGAGAAGGTTATTAATTGTATAAAAAATATGACTGGTGCAGGGGTATTTCAATATCTCTTTCATACTGTTCTTCTGGAGGAGATTAACCCTGATATAAGAGGTTTGAGGCTATTTGAAGATCCGGATTCTGCTGAAAAATTGATAATTCAGGCAGATGGCATCTGGGACGATTATAAAAAGATATTGAATGAGTATTTAAGAAATATTGATAATATATTGAAGACCACGGGTAAGGGTAAGTATATTCTTTGTGATGATAAGAAAAGTATCAGAGAGATTATACTGAGTTTTCTCTCAAGGTAGGTAGCTCTACTATGTTATCGGCAACATATCCTGCATTTCTTTATCTGCTACCCCTTATTCTGATCCCGATAATTATCCATCTTTTTGGGATAAAAAGACCTGTGAGAATAGTATTTTCTCCGCTTCCTATATTATTAAAGGTTCGTAAGAATATTATCAGGAAGAAGAAACTTCATTCAATTTTTCTAATTATTTTAAGAATTCTCCTTATACTTCTTGTGTTGCTTGGATTTGCAGGTCTTTATTTGAGTTATCCAAGGACTGAGAGCAGAGATGATAGTAGATGTCTTCTAATTTTAGATAATTCACCATCGGCTGCCGTTAGATATGATGGGAGCCCTTTATTTGATAAGATGTTGTTGGAAGTAGAAAAATATTTCAAGAAGAATGATTTATTGTGCAAAAATATCGATATATATACTCTATCGGACAAAAAGGAGGAAAGGATATCTGTATCAAAAGTTTCGGTGAACGAACTGAGCAGGTTAATCAAAATTTCAACAGGGGTTGTAAAACTTGGCAAAGACTTATTAAATCTTATTCCCAATTATAAAAAAGATAAATATGAAAAGATAATTCTTGTTTCAGACCTTTTTTCACACTCTATAGATGATATAAATAAGATTTCCAGTATCCTGAATGAATATAATATAGAAATTCTGTCTGTAAGAGATAGATTGGTTGCAAATGCTTATATTGAGAAAATGGCGGTGGTCAGGAGTGAACATAACAAATATGTTGTAAATGTAAAGGTGGCCAACGGCGGTGATAATCCCTATTATGGGCAGTTGGTTCTCTCA
>JBBISZ010000293.1:0-3700 GCA_037441045.1 Deltaproteobacteria bacterium
ATGCCAGAAAATCGCAAATACAGTAAGCCCCAGAAACAGATATGCTGCAATGTTGTGATATGTAACCGCCTCTTTAAATCCAAGAAAAGAATATACTCCGTGTATTTCAAAACCAGTGAACGCAAGGAAAAGTATTAAAAGCGCCTGCATCCAGTGCCAGAATCTTTCAAAACCTTTATAGATAAGAACATATTTGCTCATTTTTGCCTCCTTGCTCTGTAATAGTATGAAATGATCCTGCCTCCACCATGGGCAACCACTCCAAAAAAGGCAAATATGATTAGTAGCAACCCACCTGTGTCAACGACTTTTGAATAATCTCTACCAGGGATATAAAAGTCGGAAAGATTTTCAATCCTCGAACCTTTTCTTGTATGGCACTCAATACACTGAACGGAATTTTCTTTTGAGGAAACCATATGGTTAATTGGCCAGTACATTTTAGTTTCAATAAAGTCAACTTTACCGCTGAAAGGAAGTCCTTGCTCTTTCATTCCCACTTCAGAAGCCTTTACCCAATCAAAATCTTTCCAGAACGCCCCGGTACCTTTTTCGGGATCATAAAGTTTGGGCATTATTACAATTTTATTATCAGGATCAAAAGGCTGTTTTGCGGTATGAATTTTTACAGGAATGATCTTTGAATTTTCGTCATTGTATGAGCCGTAGAGCGGGTTTAATACGAGCGGAATAGAGGGATCTTCAACTTTATCACCAGCCAGGTAGTGAGTTGCAGTACCGTTGAACCAGATATAATCAGGTTTGAGGTTCCTGCCCCAGACGAAAGAGCCCTTTATTGACATATATTTATGGTTCCCCAATTCATCTTCTTCAATATAAGGTTCCCCGTTCTTCAATTTCCCGGCGGTTGACCAATCCCAGTAAAGTTTAGTTGAATTGACCTTTGCATATACAGGGATGTGGCACGCCTGACAGGAGACTTTTAGGGTGTGTTCGTTTATTATATCATTTTCATGTGGCGTTGAAGTGTGGCAATCTTCGCAAGTTACTCTGTCCCTGTTCATTGAACTGAGAGAATACAACTTCCCTGAAATATTATGTTCTTTTGTCTTGTGACAGTCAATACACTGCATATTTACACTGTCGACTCCCATATGGACATCAACATCCTTCGTTGGTGAAAACTGAGCCATCTCAAGATCCCCGTGCTTTACATTGTTACCTCCACCTCCATAAAAATGGAAGACACAGCAATTGCTTCTTTTGGGTTTTCCCACATTTTGGGCAATTTTTTCAAAGTCAAGGGTTTTTACAGGTTCTCCTCCTTTTTCCGGAGCCTTCATATAAGTTTCTGTATTGTCGTGGCAAACCATACAATCTATATTTGTGGGATCCGTAAAAATATTCCCGTTTTTGTCAAGCCCAAGCCCGACATGGCATTTTGCGCAACTTTTCTCGTTGCCGTGTGAGGCTATGCAATAGTTGTTAATAGCATTTTTTTTGCCGAGAAAAATAACTCCCCTGCCTTTCATATATTCTTCTCTTTCCCAGTTGTAATGGTTTGATTTCATAATTTCGTTTGCGGTAAGGTTATGGCAGGATTCACACTCTTTTGTTACTTCCTGCGGTTCATTAAATTTTTTATTGAGTGCCTCAAATTTTGTGTGATCAACTTTTTTCTTTTCCGGTTTTGGAGCGTATTGTTCCTTCAATTTCAGAAGAAGTGGTTTCTCAACTTCTCTGCTCTTGAGTAAACCTATCAACACTATGAGAAAAATTGAAAGCAATGTCAGGGTTATTACAATATTCCTCATTAAACTTCTCCCTTTATTTTGCCGACGAAGAATTTTTTTCTGAACATATCTTTTTTATCTCTCTTATCAGTTTTATAATTTTCTTGTTTTTTATTGAATAAAAAACCTTATTTCCCCTTTTCTCGCCTTCAAGAATTCCGTTGTCCTCAAGTATTCTCAGGTGCTGAGAAATATTTCCTTTTGTGGTTCCTATTTTAGGGGAAAATTCACTCACATTTTTTTCTCCGTCAATCAGTGAACAGACGATAAGAAGTCTTACCGGCGAAGATAGACATTCAAGGATTCTTGAGGCTCTTTTGGCTTCGCTGTAATTTTGATTTCCATTCTCACCAAACATATAAAGTAGTTTAGCAAATACTAAAATACCTTGTCAAGTAAAATCAGGCACAACTTAATATTTAAAAACAATAAATCATTTTGAATTTACCAATATTCTGGTGTCAGGAAGAGTTAGCCATCATTCTACTATTAAAGGAATTAATCTAAAACAATGGTTCTGTGTATATAATAAATATTATTAAGAAAGGTTTTTATTTACCACTTTTAATACTTATAAAGCGAGCAAAAATTGCTTTTATAATGAGTAATGCAATATTAATCCATTTAGAATAAATTTCACTTGAAATAATTGTATTATGGGTTAAAATAATAAATGATGGAGGTGTACTAATGAAGATTATCAAATTATCAATTATTCTTGCCACATTTGCCTTTATATCACTATCATTTATGGTTTCATGTAGTGTCAGTATAGAGGGAGCACCATGCAACCCTGAGGCAAACAACTGTCCGAATGGACAATACTGTTCGGAGGAGGGGATATGTAAGAGGGGAGAGCCAGTATTAAAAGATATTGGTGAGATAAAAGATACGGTCTCTGGAGATATTTTATCAGATGTCTACGAATTCAGAGATATCCTTTCACAAGATGCCAAAATGGACATAGAAGATATTAATGAAGATATATATGTTCGAGATATTTATGGAGATATTGTGGATAATATAGAGGATATCGGTGACATTATAGTGGAAAAAGATTCTGGAGTTGATACTGATTATGAGGATATAATGGATATTGGAGATACAGGATGCATAGATAAATGTAACAAAGATGAGAAGCAATGTCTTTCATCCAATTCTTACAAAAAATGCATCAAAGAACCATCATCAGGTTGCTATATATGGAGTCAGGAGATAACATGCAATACACCTCCGGACAATTACTGTAAAAACAACAATACCCTTATTGTATATGATGGGAATGGCAGTTGTAATAATGGTAATTGTACCTACTCATCAGAAGAGGTAAACTGTAATTATGGCTGTAATAATGGAAGGTGTAACAACTGTACCCCTGATTGCAAAAATAAGATGTGTGGAGATGATGGTTGCGGCGGGAGTTGTGGAAGTTGTGGTAATAATGGATTATGTACAAGTTTTTCATGTGTCTGTGCTCAGACATACTTTCTCAACTGTGACAATGACTGGACTAATGGTTGTGAGGTAGACAAAAGAACAGATGTTAATAATTGTGGAGATTGTGGAAATAAATGTAGTGTAAATAATGGTACTCCAGAATGTGTGAATGAAAATTGTGCGATTGATTCCTGTAATAAATATTATGATGATTGTAACGGGTTGTACAGTGATGGTTGTGAGCAGTATCTTGGAGTAATAGAGCATTGTGGAGACTGTAATAATAACTGTAATAATCTCAATTTACCAAATGTGCAATCTTATAAATGCATTTCAGGGTTTAATGATTTTCTATGCGCTATAGATCAGTGTAAAACAGATTTTGCAAACTGTAATGGTGATTTTCAGGATGGCTGTGAAGTCGATCTAATGTCCAATGTTCAGAACTGTGGAAGTTGTAATTATGATTGTTATAAGAATGTAAAAAACGTAAACGAACCTTATTGCAA
>JBBISZ010000294.1:0-259 GCA_037441045.1 Deltaproteobacteria bacterium
ATCATTTATACAATGGACCTGAAACCAAAGTATTATCCAGATGGTATTACCGATATTCAGAATCATATTCTCGGGATGGTTGGTGTAAGTATCTTCTTCCCGATGCAGTTTGAGGAGGAGTTGTAATTTGAAAATTAATAGGGAGATAATAATATGTTAGGTAATTTAGCAAGGTATCTCGTTATATTGGTCTTCCTTTTATTCGCTTATTCATCTTATGCTCAGATAAAATTTGAGGGGTTGGATCTTGATATGGATG
>JBBISZ010000294.1:271-3697 GCA_037441045.1 Deltaproteobacteria bacterium
AGCCCCCAAAGAAGGAGAAGAAAGAGAAGAAGGAAAAGCCCGCCAAAAAAGAGAAGAAGGAGGCGGCTAAGCCAGAACCCGGAGAGGAGACACCTTCAGCAATACCTGAGGAATTGATGCCTTCAAAAACGGAAAAACAGAAGGCTGTTGTGGCTCCACCTATTGAGGAGAGGAAGTCGACTCCGCAGCCTGCATTTAGAGGTGCGATTACATTTGATGCCCTGGATCTTGGAACCACACAGCAGGCAGACAAAGCAAAAATGGATAAGGCACTGTCTCTTATGAAACAGGGGGAATTTCAGAATGCTACTATATTATTCTATGAAATATTATCCGACCCAAAAAATATGGAGTTTCATCAGGCAGCAGAATACAATATAGCAAAGGCATTATATAGAATGAAAAAGTACTATTCTTCGCTAAACTATTTTGTACAAATTATTAATAAAGGACCCGCTCACAGGTTTTTCCAGTCATCCATAGAATGGGGTATCTTTATCAGTCAGAAACTCGCGGATGATTCAAATCTCCTTCAGGTACTGGCAAGATATACAGACGTAGATTTCCCTGTAAAATACAGGGATCAATCCCATTTCTTGCTGGCAAAATATTATTATGAGAAGGATGACTTTGAGTCTTCAAGAAAGATGATTAATCGTATCGCCGAAAATTCTCCCATTTATCCAAAGGCGAGGTACCTTGAAGGTATAATCCTTTACAGGGAGAATAAACTTCAGGATGCAGTGAATGTTTTTAGAGAAGTAATTAAGCTTACAAATCCCAAAAAGGGTCTCGTTGTTGATGAACAGCTTAGAGAGAATGCATTTTTGCAACTTGCTCGTATTCACTATCAGGCTGGACAGTTTAAATCCTCTGTATACTATTATGATAAGATTAGCAGAGATTCAGAAAACTGGCTTGAGTCGTTATTTGAATCCTCCTGGGCATATTTCAGGATGGGAGACTACGAAAAGGCGCTTGGAAATCTTGTTACCCTCTCAGCACCATTTTTTAAGGATGAGTTCTTCCCCGAGGCGACAATCATTAAATCGGTTATTTATTATGATAACTGCCGCTTCCCTGAGGCGGCATCATTTGTAGATGAATTTATGGAGACATACCAGAACCTGTATGAAGAATTAAACAAGATAGTAGTTCAGAAAATGAGTGATGATAAGTATTATGAATTTTTCCATAAGATGGAGATAGGACTGGATACATCTTCAGGTAAAAAGGATATTAAAAAGAGGATTATTGCCAGTGTATTGAGCAATAAGGTTGCAAAGCAGTATAATGAAGCCATTGGGCAGATTGATAAGGAGATTCAATCTATTGCAAAACAGAGCGGTTATTGGAGAAATTCTCAGATTGCAAAAAAGGCAATTTCTGATCTGCAAAACGAAAAACGAAGGATTATGTCTCTTGCTGGAGCGGTTATGAGGGAGTCTGTCACAATTCACAGAGACGAACTTCGCGAATTGATTCAACAGGCACTCAGGATTCAACTGGAGGTTGAGACCGCAAAAAAGAATCTTCTGGAGTCTAAACTCAAGGGAGAGGATTTTTCTGTCAAATTATTAAATAAGAAATATAGCGGTGCAACAGAGGATAATCAGTTGTACTGGCCATATGAAGGGGAATACTGGAGAGATGAACTTGGTACATATCATTACACTATGTTGAGAGGTTGTAATAAATAGATGAAAAATGTCGCGCCTCATTTGTTTGTCTGGATGGCGTGACAGGGAGGTCTAAGTAGATGAAGAGGATTTTTATTTTTAGTCTTTTTACATTAATGATTCTGGCTCTCTGTGGTAATGAACTGCTTGCCCAGAAAAAGGGGAAGGGCTCTGCAAAACCGCAAGAGCAGGTGAGACCCGATCTAAAATTTGAGGATCAGTTCTTTAAGGTCGGTTCTGAGATGGAGGAGATTCGGGATAAAGAACTTGAGACTATGAACAGGATGCTCAAACTCGGTGTTTCAGATGATGAAAAGCCCAAGATACTATTCAGGATGGCGGAGATATATAGTGAAAAGGCAAAATTCAGATGGATGAAGATAATGGAGAAAACCTCAGAGCAGGCAAAATATGAGAAGCAACCTGAAAAGGTCAAGATGATTGAGAAAGAAAAAGAGGTATTAAAGAAGCAGCAGGAGAGTTTTAGAAATAAGGCACTGGAGATGTACAAGGCATTGATAGACAAATATCCAAATTATCCCAGAATAGATGAAGTCTACTTCTATTATGGATTTAATCTGATGGAGATGGGACAGCAGGAAGAGGCTTTGAAGATTTACAGGATACTTATCAAGGATTACCCCGATTCAAAATATGTACCTGATGCCTATGTGTCTTTTGGTGAATATTATTTTAATAAGGGAGATCTTCAAAGAGCTATTGAGGCATATAAGCGAGCCACAAAGGATGAAAGCGCAAGGGTCTATGGTTATGCAATGTATAAAATGGCATGGGTCTATTATAATCTTGGGGAGTGGGATAGGGCACTTGATGTATTTGAAAAGGTGATAGTCTACTCGCTTACCAATGTTGAAGAAAATAAGGAGAATAAACTGACCCTTCAAAAAGAGGCAATGAAAGATTTTGTGCTTACATATTCCAATGCAGGGAATGTAAGCGATGCCAAGGAAAGGTTTTTGAGGATTGCTGGTCCTGAAAAGTATCTTGATATGATCAGGACACTTGCACAACTTCTGTTTGATCAGGGTAAGGATAGAGAGGCTATAGAGATACACAAGATGCTCATTGCGGAAAAGCCAGATGATTTTAGAAATCTTTCATATCAGGCAAGGATTGTTGAATCGAATGACAGAATGGCAAATAAGAGGCAGGCAGTTGAAGAGGCGAGAGTCCTTGTGGATATGTTTAAGCAGTTAAAGACAAAATTGCCAGATAAAAAGATGGTAGAACAGACACAGGATCCTCAGGAGAAGAAGAGACTTGAAGAGATACTTAGAAATTATAAAGAGGCGGAAGACCTGACAGAGACCCTGCTCCGAAAATTGGCGACCACATATCATAATGAGGCAAAAAAGACTGGTCAGCAGAAGACCTATTTTATGGCTCATGAGCTATATGGTGACTATCTGGAACTATTTCCAAATGCAAAAGATGCATATATTCTCAACTTTTACTATGCAGAACTACTTTACAAACTTCAAAAGTGGGAGAGTGCTGGAGATGCATATTTGAAGGTTGTGAAGATGGATCCAAAGGGTGAGATGAATCTGGATGCGATACATTCTGCGATTATATCCTATAAAAATGCTGCAAAGGGTGTAAAGATGCCATCTGCCAAGGTAAAAACGCCAGTAGAGATGCCTGCCATTCAGAAGAAGAGAATAGATGCCATGCAGAAATATGTTGGCATCCTTTCACAGGATAAGAAACCACCGAAACTTTCACA
>JBBISZ010000295.1:0-3693 GCA_037441045.1 Deltaproteobacteria bacterium
ATCTTTTCGGTCACGCACATAATTGACTGCCTTTATGCCTAGTATGTTTGCCCTTATTCTGAGATTTACATCCTGAGAGACGAATATAGTAGGCACATCAGGTTCAAGCTTTTTAAGTTTTAGAGCAATTGATAAAATCTTATTATCCACACTTCTTCTACTTGTAATATACTCCGGCAAATCCTCATCCGAAAACATTACCTTGAACTTTCCACCATTTTCAAGATCTATACCATCAACTATGGAGCCCTTTAATCTCAACTGATCAATCGTTCGCGTAACAGTCCTTGCATTTCTTCCAAGTTCGGACAGCTCCTTCTTGAAATTGTCTATCTCCTCAATCGCATATATCGGTACAACCACTGTATTATCAGCAAAATTGAATATAGCCATAGGATCGTGCAGCAGTATATTTGTATCAAGAACAAAATTTTTCCTCATAACACCTCCTGAAAAAGACAGGAAATAATAAAACAAATACCCAGCAAATCATTTAATTATCTATCACAATAAAACAATTTAATCAAAGAATAAGGCTATAATATCCGACACATTTGTTGTCAGGTTATCTAAATGTATAAATTGCAGAAACAACAGATATTTTTATTCTGAAGATACTTTAATTTTTTGAATTAAAATGAGATTTTACAAACTCATATTTAAATACCAGGATTCAGTAGCGTCTTTAATTAATAACATCCTGAGAGATAAACATTAAGAGAATCGAGATAACCTCATGTTGGAAATATAAAAACATCTATTCTAACGCTAACTATTTTAGACAGTAATTTATTTAGGCTAAAATTAAAGTCTTCTTAACAGAAACCCAATCAACCTAATCTCAGCAACCAGGCTAAAATACTTACATTTTTGCAATCAAATTAGTATTTATGAAAATTTGTTATTAAAACAAATATACTATTCAATCAGACTGCACGAAAAGTCTTCACTGACCTCGCCTTCTGCCTCTCCATTATCACCTTTTGCGGCATCAATTCGAATAACAGCATCCGAAACAGCGTCCTTACCAGTATCTTTTATACCGCCATCCAGAATTGTTGTATCTTCTCTGACATCAGTTGCAATAATATCCTCTACTGAAACATCATCAGCAGACACATAATCTATTATGTCTATACCAGCATCAGCCACAATATCTGCTGATACAGCATTATTTATTACATCATCGCTTACACCTGTTACTACATCCTCATATCCACCATCTGATTCAATAATATTAAACACAGCAACGCAGGTCTTATCTTCATTCATTGTCAACTGGCATACATTATTCAACTGACAGGAAGAACAGTCTCCGCTCCAACCAATAAATGTAGAGCCTGTATCAGGCGTCGAGGTAAGAGTTACAGAAGTATTGTAATCATAAACTTCACTTAACCCTGTTTGTCCAGACATTTTTGAGGGATTAAATTTGTAGTGTTTATATGACATCCTGAATCACCCTCTCCATTTAATCTTCTAAAGACTTTCTATCTTATATTTATAGCAACTATCATCAGACGGGCAAATAATAAGTCCTTTCTTCCCTGATTCAAGAAATTTACCCCACATCTGTAATTCAGATTCTCCGATTATCTGGTTTTATCTGCATATATCTTAAACAGCTCTCCTCTCTTCAGGTCCCTCAATAACATCTGTATTTTAAGGATATTACCTCTTTTAGAAGGGAAATATTATATAGCACATGGTATTTCAAAGTATTGTTAATAGACAACTTCAGTCAGGTAACAATCTCCTTCTGCTTTACATCAATGTTTTTTCAAATATTAAATAAACAATAAAATTTCTTCTTATTATATGCCCGCTTTTAACCAAATCAAATGAGGGTTCTTCAAACTCAAAAAAGTACTCTTTCATATTTTAGTTGCCATTTAGCAATTATTTGTTTATTGAGTCCTTATTTGATCTGAAAAAAGTTATTTTACTTTTTTTATGAGGTAAATTATGAATGATAAGATTCAAAACTCCCTGAGAGATTCACCAAAGGCAAGGTGGGGAGCGCTTGCTATTGTATCTATTACAATGTTTTGTGGTTACTTTTTCGCAGATGTGATGGCTCCCCTAAAACCGCTTCTTGAAAAGCAGATAGGGTGGACAAGCAGCGAATACGGATTTTTTACAAGTGCTTATGGCTGGTTCAATGTATTTCTACTGATGCTTATCATAGGAGGTATTATTCTTGACCGAATGGGCATCAGATTTACTGGCATAACCGCTGCAACAATAATGGCTCTGGGGGCTTTTCTCAAATATTTTGCACTAAATTCTACATTTGCTTCTGACTCAACGATGTTTGGATGGAAGACACAGGTAATGCTGGCATCAATAGGATATGCTATATTTGGAGTTGGAGTTGAAATCGCAGGAATAACAGTCTCAAAAGCAATAGTTAAGTGGTTCAAAGGCAAAGAGATGGCTCTTGCAATGGGGCTCCAGCTTGCAGTTGCAAGACTCGGCACTATGCTGGCACTACAGATATCGGCTCCAATGGCAGAATATTTCAAGAATGTCGCAACACCTGTATTACTCGGTTTCGTAATGCTATGTATCGGTCTCATCACATTTATAGTCTACTCTATAATGGATAAAAAACTGGATGAATCAGAGGGAAGACTTGCTAAAACTGCAGATAATAGTGATGAATCATTCAGACTATCAGACATAAAAGAGATCCTCAAAAACAAAGGCTTCTGGTACATTGCAATGCTCTGTGTCCTTTTTTATTCAGCAGTATTCCCATTTTTGAAATACGCCAGTGACCTTATGGTTCAGAAGTATGGAGTTTCACCCGAACTTGCAGGACTGATTCCGAGTCTGATTCCGTTTGGAAATATCTTTATGACCCCATTTTTTGGCAGAATGGTAGATAAGAAAGGTAAAGCCGCATCTATAATGTTCCTGGGCTCTGCCATGCTTATAGCTGTTCATTTCCTCTTTGCCATCCCTGCAATCAATCACTGGATATTTGCGCTCTTTCTGATGATTGTTCTCGGAGTTGCATTTTCCCTTGTTCCATCTGCCATGTGGCCTTCCGTTCCAAAACTTATTCCTGAGAGACAGCTGGGAACAGCATATGCCCTGATATTTTATATTCAGAATTGGGGACTTATGGGCGTACCTGCACTGATTGGATGGATACTTGACAGATTATGCACAGTCTCCAGAACACAGCTTGCCGACGGTTCATATCAGGTGGTTTATAATTACACCATTCCAATGCTCACATTCGCTGTCTTTGGAATATTGGGACTACTCTTTGCCTTCCTGCTCAAGAGAGAAGATAAAATAAAGAACTACGGTCTCGAACTCCCATCAGGTGTGAAGGAATAAAAGATATTTGCCCGTATAAAACAGAAAAATCATTTAAGGAGGATATACGGTTAGTTTAAAAAGTTTATCTGAAATAATCTTACCCTGGATTGATTACAATAGCTCATAATACCTCCATTTTTGTGTAAAAATGACACATTACCTACTAAATATCCTGACTTTTCCTTCTAAATTATACACTACAGATTTTTATTAATATTTTACGACATTTATCTGTTATTACTAAATGTCATGTCACATTTTATTACTAATTTGAAATGTCACATTCTTTATATTTAATGATCTTTTCCATGGATGATCTGGAGATGGTTTGTACCTCTTCTTTTTCATAGGTTCATACCT
>JBBISZ010000296.1:0-3693 GCA_037441045.1 Deltaproteobacteria bacterium
AGGATTAAATTGGTAAACCACAACGGGTACATCAGAGGTAATTTTCAAAACCTTATTATTGGCAAGCTCCGTCCCTTTTAAGTTGTACTTCTGATTATCTTTTTTAGGGTCAAATGTAAATATCTGTAACTTACGGGGTTCAATTGTGCCTGATGCTATCAGAGTGTTGGTAGCTGCTTCTGTAATTTTGATATGTGCGTAGAGATTAGTATTGGTATTGCTGATTGCAACGCCCCAGACCGCTGTATCAGATGCCTGAATGTTTGGATCTCCCATAAGTTCCTGAGGTGCATTTCTTAAATGGACAGCCCAGTATTCACATCCAATATATGATTTGGTACTCATTGCCTCCTGACATGCATTTGTACATTTGTTATTTGTGCATACCTCTCCCTGGCTGGTGTTGCAGGTCTGATAGCTTTCCCATTTGCTTCCGTCGCTTGAGCATTTTTGAAGAGTCTGATTATCCACGCATTTGAATGATCCAGGTAGACATATAGCTTTAATACATTCGCCATTTTGACATATTTCTCCAATTGCACAGGCTTTTATTGCATAGCCCAGACCATCATCTTTACAGACCTTGTAGTCATAATATGTTGCACAGCCAGCCCTTTCTCCAGGGGTGCATACATTTGAGGAAGAACCGTCATTTATTGATGATCCATCTTTTGATGAAGATGAATTATTACTATCATCAGAAGAAGAGCAGGATACAATAAAAAGGATTGTCATTAGCAGGCATAAATGGATAAATAGGCTTTTCGACATTGCATTCCTCCTTACAAATGGGATAATATATCATATATACAGTAAAGTTACACTTAATGCAAATTTCTATATTGACATATTGCGATATTTTTGTCATTAGATATACTCTTTTTGCCAAAGGAGTTTCTTATGGTAAGAGGTTATGTTTTATTAAGACTTGTCCCTGGACTTGAAAGAGAGGCGCTCAGTTCATTGAGAGTATTAAAAGGAGTTGTGGAGGTAGATCTGGTATTTGGTCACTGGGATGTGGTAGTCAGGGTTGAGGCAAAGTCGATTAATGAAATGACACGGAAGGTGGTGACGGAGATTAGAGGCGTCAAAGGTGTTGAGGCAACAGAGACTTTAGTAACTACAGAATTTTAATAAAAGTTCGTTTAATATAAGTTTATAAGGCAAACTCTTTTACTATATTTAGTAACAAAAAAATAAAAAGAGGAGATGGTGTACTAAAATACTTGCCTATAAAAAGTTATAAATTTTTCTAATAATATTAATAGATTAACTATATTTTCCAGATATTTTTTTATTCAAAAACATAAAAAGTGCCAGTTACTTCTTCCTCCTCTCTTTTCATCTTTTCCACTACGATTTTTTCTGGCACATAATTTGATGGGAATATCAAATCAGGTGAGGTTTTTATGAAGAGTAATATAATTTCAATGATTGTTTTACTTGTTTTTTTTGTATGTTGTAGTTCTGCAAGGATTCATAAGATGGCTATTCAACACAATAGTAAAGGGGTAGAGATGATAAAGGCAGGAAATTATGAAATGGCTGAAAAGAGTCTCGAACTTGCGCTTGAATATAATAAAAATTATTCAGAACCATATAACAATCTGGGAATTATATACCTGAAACAGAACAAACTGGATAAGGCAGAGGAGTATTTCTCACTGGCTCTTCAATATAATGGTGATTTTGCAGAGGCTCATAATAATCTTGGTTATGTCTATTTGTTAAAGGGTAAACTTAACAGGGCAGAACAGCGGTTTAAGAGTGCCCTAAACATTGATCCATCATTTGTAAATGCACGGCTTAATCTTTCAAGATTATACATAATAACAAATAGGGTAGATCTGGCAGAACAGGAACTCCTGAAATTGAAATTGATTTCAAAAGAAGAGGAGATTTATGATCTCCTGTTTAATATTTATGTTAAAACTAATATGGTAAATAAAGCGTTTGAACTTGTGAATGAGATGATAAGTTCGAAAAAGTATTTTTCAAAGGGTGTATACTACAGAGGTTTTATCAATCTAATGCTTAACAGGTGTGAGGAGGCTGTGGTGGATATGTTGAAAGCGCATCCTGATTATGTAAACAACCTTGAATATTATATTAATTTATCCGCTGCATATATATGTAAGAAGGACTATGAGAATGCTGAGAATATTTTAAAAGATGTATTAAAGATGCAACCAGATGAACCGTCAGCATTATTTAATCTTGGCAGGATTGCTTATGAAAATAAGAATTATCTGGATGCAGAAAATTATTTTAGAAAGTCATATAATTCAGGATTTGGTTCCGCCTGCTCATTTCTTGTAGATACGCTTTTTATCAATGGCAAAGAGGATGAATCCAAAAAATTCTCATTATTATGCAGATAATATATGTTTAAGATTAGATTGATAGATGGTACAAATGTTATAGAAAAGGAGATTTCAGGTGAAATTTGCAAAGTAGGGAGGTCTATTTATTCTGATATTATTATTAAAAAGCCGTTTGTATCAAATGAACATCTTATTATTATAAACCTGTTTAATCAGATTTTTATCATAGATAAAAGTGTAAATGGGGTTTTCATAAATGGTAAACGCATTGAATCGGGCGTCCCAATATTTGTAAAATCTGAAGATGAGGTATGTATCTCTACCAACAGGTTGGAAATTATTCTAATTGATAATTATTTAGAGAGTAAAACCTCGTTTTATTATAATTACCTGAGAGAAGGTGCAAAGATAAGTGATATTATTATGATCCAGAACGATGACAACAATTATCTATATTATATGAGTGATGGAGATTTTGAAGAGAATATTTGTCCTGCGTCCATACAATGCGAAGAGATATTAAAAAACGGTGATATAAGAATATTGAGGTGTCAACACAGAAGAAAAATATTTATGATTGTTATTCTTTCCACAAGCAAATATTACAATTATTGCTTCAAAAAAATAGAAAACAGCCGAAAGCAGCCGGTCAACTTTCTGAATTTTATATTTGTTGTTGTATTTCTAATATTGTTTTGTTTGTTATTGGGGATGTTGATCTATCTAACCTGTGAAAACTCCTCACTCTGAATAATCTGTGAAAGAACCCAATCATATTCTGGAGAAGAGACAAGAGCCCCACAATATTCGCAATTACCTGCCTGACTGATCTTAAGTGGTGCACCGCATCCAGGGCATTTTTCAATCTTTATGGATCTGTTTCTATCTGTGAGAGAACCCTTCTTTCTGATAAATACCCAGTATTCAGTAAAGGCGTTAGGAATAGATGCTGAACCTGAGTAGATCTTTGATTGATCTGCCTCGTCAACAGTGATATCAATCATTGAGGCATCGATTTTGACCGTAAGTGTTTCTACATTGTTATCGCAGGAATATTTTACAAGAGATGTATTCCTGATAACAATGTCTTTCAGTAAATTTAATTTATGTTCATTTATCAGTTGATCAATTGTGAGTCTCCATCTGTTGAAAAGTCCATCTGTTACATAAGGTCTGACAGGAGATAGATCACGTTTCATCCACGCGTTCTGAAGTTCAAAAAATATGGATTGTACTTTATCAAGAAATAAAGTTTCATTAAAATCGGGGTCGTTCTGTTTTATTATCTGTGCAATATTGAGATTAATCTGGTTAATGTTAAGAGGTCTTTCATGGGGCAAATTTGTTGTGGCTGCTACACTAATTAACT
>JBBISZ010000297.1:0-3690 GCA_037441045.1 Deltaproteobacteria bacterium
GGGGATGTAATTCAACTTGTCAGAAATTCATCAGGCGAGATCTGTGGTAAGATATATTATGAGAGCAAGAGAACAAAAAAATTTGATGATGACTGGATAGGAAAACTCAAGGATGATAATCTAACGGAAAAGGCTGATATTCTGGTAATAGTTACTCAGACCATGCCAAAGGGTGAAAAGAGATTTTTATTTGTTAATGGCGTCTGGGTCTGTCAGTTTCAGGAATTACAGAACCTCTCTTATGTGCTGAGATATGTACTTGAGAGGACACATTCTGTGGAGATAGTTCAGAAGAATAAAGGCACCAAGATGGAGATGATGTATAATTATCTGACGGGTCAGGAATTTTGTATGCAGTTTGAGAATATGGTGAGAGGTTTTTTAGAGATAAAAAAGGGGTACGACAAAGAAAAGGCAAGTCTCCAGAAGATCTGGAAGGAGAGGGACAAACAGCTCGAGAAGATATTAAACAGTGCCTCAGAGTTCTATGGGGCAATAAGGGGAATAGCGGGTTCAGCCATTCCGACCGTTAAGGAGTTTGAAATGGATGAAGATATTAAGGCATTAAATCCGCCCGAAGATAGGGAGACTGATGATTCTTAATGTTCTCTTATCTATCTTCTGGAATTTTCTTTATTATCTCCAGCTTCAATTCTCTGATTTCAGCCTTTAGAAATTCACCCGTTGCATAATTTGTGAAGAGGTCTACTGTGCGAAATTTTTTCAGTTTGAAGTTGAAGTGATACGCAGGGACGACTTTGTTGTTTATTCTTATTTTCTCTTTTCTGGGTATATCAACTACCACATCCTTGATCTTACCGTCCTGTGGAATGAATACTTTTAACTCATTCTTTTTATTTGGATTAAGTTTCGGGATAAGTGATAGAAAGTGTGAGGCAACAAAATTGTCCAGAATAGCATGCTTTTCTGATTTTGTTAGAACAGCAAAGTATTCAGTCCCCTTCTTCTCAGATTGGGCAGTATAAGCAAATTTGGCATTTAATCTCTTTATGTCCAGTTTTACTTTCTCATTTTTAATTGTGCCTTCTATTACATAGGTATCGGGTTCTCCATCTATATCAAATAATGTCTTCTGAGAAAATGTGTAGCCATTTGAGAGTTCAACGGTAGATTCAACCATCCTGTCCTGAATAGTATATGTTTCGGTTCCTATGAGTTTCCCATTTTCGTAAAATTCAAAAGTGCCATTATATTGAGCAGCAAGAATAGAAAGTATGAACCTAAAAAATATAAAATCCATAGGAACAATTTATAATATTTTTTCTTTTATGCAAAGATTTAAATTTATGCCCCATCTGCGTCTATATATATCTATGACACTTAATTTTCATTAATACTGCTAAAACAGGTTTGACATTGGGAATTATTACTATATTATATGGCAGGCTTTTTGTTGATATGCCGGGATTATACAAAAATATATTTGTTTTTTTGTTAATAGGTTTTTATTCACTCAATCTGCTTGCCGCTACAGATGAGGATAAGTATCTTGAACTCAGAAATAGTTATAATGAACTTAAACAGAATAAGAAGAAGAGGCAATACAGAGTATATTGGTCAAGAATTTCAAGTGAACTGATTAAGTTATCTGAAAAGGCAGAGCCAAAACTGAAGGTAAGGATATATTTTACTCTGGGTGAATTGTTTAGAGACCTGAGGAAGATTACATTATCTCCCTATGATTTTGAGTCGGCAATTGAATATTACAAAAAGGTATATTCTGAATTTCCTGATTCCAACCTCGCCGATGATGCCCTGTATTATACTGGAAAATTGTATCTGGAGGTTGAGAATGATACAGATCAGGCGATATCTTTTTTTGAAAAGATAACAACATCATACGCAAAGGGTGACTATTTTGATAAGGCATCTACAATTCTAAACTCTCTCGGGACCAATGTAAATCAGAAGAAAGAGGTAAGTAAGGAGCAGAAAGAAACTCAGGAGATAGAAAAGAAGAAGAGTGAAAAGAAAAAGGAGGAGGAAAAGGAAACAGAGGTTAAAGAGTCAGATAATCTGACTCAGGAACAGGTGAGTCTAAAACTCATTAATCTTGAGAATGTGATTCTAAAAATCAGTGAAGAGGGTGCTATATGCGAACTTATGGTGTCAGGAAATGTGAGATATCTTTACAAAGAGCTGCCAGAGGATAAGAAAAACAATAAGCCTCCAAGAATCTATATAGATCTTATTGACACCAGACTTGGTGAGAATATTGAAAAATTTAAGTCTATTGAGAAAGGTTTTATCAAAACGATAAGACTGGGTCAGTTTGCAGACAACACAGTCAGGATAGTGTTTGACCTTGTGGATATTAAGACTTATCTGATATTTCTCGAGGAAAATCCATACAAAATAGTTGTTCATTTTGGTGATGTAACCAATCAGACAAATATGACTTCAATGGAAATGAGGCAGACAGAAAAGGCTACTGCTCCGGGTAAGATAGAACCATCAGCACAGAAAGTTTCAGATGAGTCTCAAAAGGTGAAAAAAGGAGATGAAGAAGAGAGTAAAGATGCTATCAATTTGAAGATAGTAGAATCAATGAAGGATAGCCTGAGGAAGAATATATCTGAAAAGAAGGCAGACAGTATTCCACTTTCAAAGCAGCTGGGGCTTAAGGTAAAGAGAATTATCATTGATGCCGGACATGGTGGAGATGATTTCGGCGCTATAGGTAAAAGTGGACTTAAAGAGAAGGATGTGGTACTTGATATTGCCCTTGAACTTTTAAGAATCATAAAAAAGAACACTGATATAGAGGCAATACTTACGAGAAACACTGATACTACACTAAAACTTTCTGAACGTGCAGCCCTTGCAAGGGAGAAGAAGGCTGACCTGTTTATCTCAATACATGCCAATGCAAATAAGAATAAGAAGTTTTCAGGTGTGGAGGTCTATTATCTCAACAATACAGACGATAGGGCGTCTCAAAAGGTGGCTATGCTCGAAAATGTTAACTCCGATAAGAGTATCAGCGATCTAAAAATGACACTTCTGGATCTGGCTATCTCTGCTAATGTGGATGAATCAATGAGAATGGCTCAATATGTTCAGGAAGGAATAGTATCAAAACTCAGAAAAAAGTATCCAGATGTTAAAGATAGGGGTGTCAAATATGCCCTGTTTTATGTCCTGTTTGGGACTGAAATTCCAAGTATTCTCGTGGAGACATCATTTATATCAAACCCGGTGGAGGAGAAGAGGCTGAAATCAAAGGAATATAAAAAGCTTATTGCAGAAGGTATTTATGAAGGCATTATGAAATATATTAAAGGAACAGAGGAATAGTGGGGCTCGAAGAGACCGATGTTTAATAATCTTCCAGATATTCAGAATAGATATGATGACAGGCGGATCTCAATAGATCAGGTGGGAATAAACAGTATCAGACTCCCAATTGCGGTTCTGGATAGGGAGAAGGGAATTCAACATACCATTGGAGAATTTCAGATTACCGTTAATCTAAAACATAATCTCAAAGGCACCCATATGAGCCGTTTTATTGAGGAGATAAATAATTTCAAGGAAGGACTTTCTACCAGAAATATTGGGAAACTTGCAGAGAATATAAGGAAAAGATTTGATGCCAGAAGTGTAAATATATTTTTAAGTTTTCCATTTTTTATGACAAAGTATGCGCCTGTATCAAAAGTTCCATCA
>JBBISZ010000298.1:0-3687 GCA_037441045.1 Deltaproteobacteria bacterium
GGATTGCGTCTCATAGCCCTCATCAGCTCAACACCATCTATCCATGCAAGCATAATATCAACAAGTAACGCTACAGGTCTATCTATACTCAAAACAGATATCAATTCAAGCCCACTACTCGCCACCACAACCTCAAAACCTGATCTGGTCAGAGCATTTGTTGCGTTCTCAATAAACTCTACATCATTATCAACAATAGCAATGATATTATTCTTTTTCTTCTCCATCTGAATGCTCTTCAACATTGGAATTAAATTCCTCTATATCTTCAAATTCCAGAGTCGCCTCTTTTTGAATAAGTTGAATCTTCTTCTAAGCCTCCTTTAGAGCGGCGATGAGACCCCGCGCTATATCCACACCTTCCTTATATGCATCTATGGACTCCTCCAATCCCAATTCCCCACTCTCAAGCCTTGAAGTAATTTCTTCAAGTCTTCTGAGTCTCGATTCAAAATCCTCTCTTTTCTTACTCAATTTGAGCCTCCTATTTAACACTCAGTTTAATATATAACTTTTTGCCCACCTTTATAGTGTAGCTTCCCGGCATAATATTATATCTGGGATCAACTATTCGCTCATTATTAATATACAGTCCCCCCTGTTCAATTAGCCTCTTTGCATCGCTTGTAGATTTTACCACCTTGATGCCTGCAAGCGCCTTACAGATCCATATACTTCCTGACTCATCCACTCTTACCTCATATTCCTTCATATCTTCAGGCACATTTTTCTTTGAAAAGACCTCTGTAAAATTTTTAAGGGCAGCATCAGCCTTCTCCAATGAATGGAATCGGGTTACAATCTCCTTTTCCAGGGCCTTCTTTGCCTCCATAGGATTCATATTACCGGACGCACATTTTTCTCTCATACCTGCAATTTCATCAAGTGGCAACTCACTCAATAGTTCATAATATCTCCACATCAAATCGTCAGTAATTGACATAATCTTCCCGAACATTGTATCAGGAGGTTCATTTATACCAACATAATTTCCGAGTGATTTACTCATCTTGTTACCTACAATCTTCCCATCAATAAGTTTTGCATCCAGACCCTCAAGAAGTGGCATTGTCATGACAATCTGTTCTTTTAAGCCATACTCTCTCATAATCTCCCTGCCCATAAGAAGATTAAAGAGCTGATCAGACCCACCAAGCTCCACATCACAATTAAGCGCTACAGAATCATACGCCTGCAGGAGCGGATAGAGAAATTCATGAATAGATATAGAAATACCTGAGGTATATCGTTTCTTAAAGTCATCTCTTTCAAGCATTCTTGCAACATTGTATTTTGCAGCAAGTCTTATAATACCCTCTGCGCCCAGAGTCGAAAGCCATTCAGAATTAAATCTTATCTCTGTCTTCTCTCTATCCAGAATCTTATATACCTGCTCAGTATAGGTCTTTGAAGATTGAAGCACCTGTTCCCTCGTAAGAGGTGGACGAGTCACATTCTTACCTGTAGGGTCGCCTATCATCGCTGTAAAATCACCTACAACAAATACTACCCTGTGTCCAAGCCTCTGAAAATCCCTCATCTTATTTAAAATAATTGTATGTCCAAGATGAAGATCAGGCGCAGTTGGATCAAATCCCGCCTTTATCACAAGCGGTTTTTGAGACTGGCTTGACTCAATAAACCTCTTTCGCAACTCTTCCCTCTCAACAATATTTACAACACCCCTCATCAAAAATTCAACAGTCTTCTCCACATCCATCATATGACTCAGTACCTCCTTGAAATTCTTTCTATCTTCAGACATCTTCCATCCTCTGATGAAATCTCAAAATATATTCCATTGAGAATCTGTACACCCTCTCCAATCTCATATTTGTTTGGTCTGTTTGTCAGAAATTTATCCACCGCAAGCTCCTTTTTTAGACCAATAACAGAATAGAGAGGTCCCACCATCCCGAGATCGGTAATATATCCTGTTCCGCCTGGCAGAATGTCATCATCAGAGGTCTGTACATGTGTATGCGTACCTACAACAAGTGACACTCTGGAATCAAAATAAAAACCTAATGCCCGCTTCTCACTGGTAGCCTCTGCATGAAAATCTATTATGCGCACCTTTACATCACCAATCTGCTTTAAGATTTCATCTGCCGCTCTAAAAGGACAGTCTATCAGTGCATTCATATATGTCCTTCCTTCCAGATTTATTACTGCTATATCAACCCCATTCTTATTAACAACTACATACCCCTTACCAGGGAGACCGGGAGGATAATTGGCAGGTCTGATGATATGATTTATGTTGTGTATTTCAGCATACATCTCCTTCTTGCGCCAGATATGATTCCCTGTAGTAATTATATCGACTCCTATCTGCCTGAGTTCAAATGCAGTCCTGGGAGTAATTCCCAGACCGCCAGAGGCATTCTCCCCATTGGCAATCACAATATCAGGTTTTTTATCCATCGAGAGTTCTGAAAGAAATCTCTTTACAGTCTCCCTTCCCCCTCTACCTACTATATCGCCCAGAAAGATGCCTCTTATCATATTTATATAAATCCTTTTTTTAGCTATTTTGCATATTCATTCGCCCTGCTCTCCCTAATAACAACTACCTTTATTTGACCGGGATACGCCATATTCTCCTGAATCTTCTTTGATATATCTTTGGCAAGTATCGGTAGTTGATCATCCTGAATCTTCTGGTTCTGGACAATCACCCTTATCTCTCTGCCTGCCTGAATTGCAAAGGCCTTTTCAACCCCATCAAATTCACTGCAGATCTTCTCCATATCCTCAAGCCTCTTTACATAGGTCTCGAGTATCTCATGTCTGGCACCGGGTCTTGCCCCTGATAAGGCATCTGCCGCCTGCACAATTACATCAAGTACTGAATCAGGCTTCTCCTCCTCATGATGAGCCTTGATAGCATGTATTATCTTTGGAGATTCTCCATATTTTCTTGCTAGTTCTGCACCTATTGATGCATGAGAGCCCTCCATCTCATGGTCAACCGCCTTTCCGATATCGTGTAAAAGTCCCGCTCTACGCGCCTGTTTCACATTCAAGCCAAGTTCCGCAGCCATAATCCCTGCCAGAAACCCAACCTCTATTGAATGTTTCCACTGATTCTGCCCGTATGAATATCTGTATTTCAATCTACCTATCAATTTTACCAGTTCAGGATGGATTCCATGAATGCCCAGATCAAAGACTGCCTGCTCTCCCGCCTGACGTGCAGCATTTTCAACATCCTGTGTAGTCTTTAAGACAACCTCCTCAATCCTTGCAGGATGGATTCTACCATCTGCAATCAACTTTTCGAGTGCAATTCTAGCCACCTCTCTCCTGATCGGATCAAATGATGAAATTATCACAGCCTCAGGGGTATCATCAATTATCAGATCAACACCTGTAGCCTGTTCAATTGCCCTTATATTTCTTCCCTCTCTACCAATCAGCCTTCCCTTCAAATCCTCATCAGGCAGATCAATTACTGTGACAGTTCGCTCAGCCACATAATCACCAGCATATCTCTGGATTGCAAGTGCAATTATTTCTTTTGCCTTCTTTTCTGCCTCATCTTTTGCCTCCTGCTCTATCTGCTTGATCATCTTTGCAGCCTCCATCTTTGCCTCATCAACAAGGGACTGCACAAGCTCTTTTTTGGCATCCTCCCTGGATATACCGGCTACGCGTTCAAGTTGAGCCTTTGCGTGTTCTACA
>JBBISZ010000299.1:0-3677 GCA_037441045.1 Deltaproteobacteria bacterium
AGGCGGTATTGGAAGCATTTTTAGAGGTGGATCAACATCAGGCAAACCAAGATGGCAGGAGGCAGCGAGATATTTTATTCAATATGCAGGTGCTCCATCATCTGTCTATGATGTACTGACCACTGACAACAATGATGATGTAGTGGCAAGACCAAAATATGCGGATTGGGCAAAGGCTGACCTCTATGTATCTGTGCATACCAATGCCTTTGATAATTCTTCTACAGGGACAGAGACATATTATTATAATGGGCAGATATATCCGGGCTCCGATATCCTTGCATCGCTCATTCAATCGCAGATTATGGAGGATATAAAAAAAGAATATGATCCAGATTGGGTAAGCAGAGGGGTAAAATCTGCAAATTTCGGTGAGTTGAGAGAATGCACATCAATGCCGTCAGCACTTACAGAACTGGCATTTCACGATGGGACAAATGTAAAAGACAATGAATATTTACACGACACAAAATTTAAGAAACTTATGGGAAGGGCTGTGTATAGAGCCATAGCAAAATACTTTGATTCTTCCAGACCATTCATCCCCGAACCTCCAGACGAGATATATGTAGAATCACCAATAGCAGGCGTATTAAAAGTCAGCTGGGCATCGGTTAGTAATGCCGTCAGTTACAGGGTATATCTCTCACAAAATGGATTCGGTTTTGACAATGGAACCACAGTTACAGGGAATTCTTATGAATTAAAATGTCAGAATCCAGGACTTCTATTTATAAAAGTTACCGCAGTTAACGAGGGAGGTGAATCTCTTGACTCTCAGATACTTGCAGTAACTATAAGGGATGTTAGAGACTGGGAACCCATATTAATCGTAAATGGCTTTGATAGACTGGATGCATCAGTCCAGATTGACATGAATAGAGGCAACTGGATAATACCCCACGCAAAGTCACTTTATGAAAATGGGTACTTTTTTGAAAGTGCCACAAATGATGCTTTTTCAAAAAGGGTAGATGTATCAAAATATGCCATGATTGATTGGATAAGTGGGCTGGAGTCAACAATAGATGAGACCCTGAGCAAAGAAGAACAGAGTAAGATGATTGACTTTCTTTCAAAAGGAGGTGCACTCTTTATAAGTGGTTCTGAGATAGCATGGGATCTTGATTACAAGGGAGATAGTAACGATAAAAAATTCTTCAATGACTGGCTCAGGGCATCATATTCCTCAGATTCTGCGGGAGTTTATAAGGTAGTCCCAGAAAATGAGAGTCTCTTTGATGGAATCAGTGAGATATTATTTGACGACGGGAGTCACGGGACATATCCTGTAAAATATGCAGATGTCCTGAATAATCTGAATAATTCCCAGAAGGTGCTGCTCTATGACCAGAATAAGGGTACAGCAGGAATTTTATATACCGGAGAATACAAACTGATATATTTTGGATTTCCATTTGAGTCAATTTATGATTCAAACACACAAAAAGAGATTATGAAGAGGATATCAAACTTTATGACTGGTACTCCTCCAACAACAGACAGAGAGATAGAATATGCCTGTTGCAACCCCTCCGAAAGTATATGTGTGGATGATAAAAGATTAAAGCAGTGCGCCATCTCCGGCACATACTCCGAAATCAAGAAGTGTGAATCAGATAAAATATGTCAGAATGGCTCATGTGTGGAGACACAGATCGCTGATGCTGGAGTGGATACAACAGAATTAGATATAACTTCAGACACCGCAATGGATACTACCGATGTCGTTTTGCCCGAAGATACATCAAAGGCAGATATTACAAAGATTTGCGACAATGGTGATAGGATCTGTGATGGCAACAATGTAAAGGTATGTGTAAAGAACGAGTGGTATATCGGTTCCGTATGTGGTGTGGGAACTACCTGCATAAATGGAATATGTGTCAGTGCAGAGATAGTTGATAGTGGAGTGGTTGTTGAATCAGACTCATCAGGCTGTGGGTGCTCAATGCTGAGATAATAATGTAAGATGAAACAGATTCTCTTATTTTTTATCTTATTGATTTGTTCCTGCTACCTGCTAAAAGGAGATATAAGGCTGAGAGAGTCTGACTTCTCCTACAAATTCAAAAGGCTGGGCGGAGGATATTCCACCTTAAATGAATTTGACGGCGAAATAATACTGCTATATTTCTTCTCATCAGATTGCATACCCTGTATAAAAGATATTAAATTTTTTAATGAAAATAAGGAATATCTAAAAGATCAGAAGGTTATAATTATTGGGATAGGTATGGATTACAACGGCGAGATTACACTTGCACCATTTGTTAGATTCAATAATATTGTATTTCCAGTTATGCTTTCGGATGAGAATATGATAAAAGGTCAGTGGGGTTTTGGTAAAATAAATACCATCCCTGCTACAATTATGATTCATAAAAGAGAGAAGAGATATCAAATTCATACAGGCAACCTCAATAGAGAGGTTATCTCCTCTTTTAAATAAACCAAAGGAGGAATTATGCTGGATTCTTTAGTATTTATGTACACAAAAGGCGGCTGGGTAACAATAGCCATACTTGGCTGTTCAATACTCTCACTGGCAATCTTCTTTGAAAGGGTCTGGTCTACCAGAAACAAATATGTGCTCCCGGAAGATTTTATAAACAGAGCAATGGAACTTATTTCCTCAAATAAAATAGATGAAGCAATTGCCATTTCAAAAGAGAATGGCAGTTCAATAGCCAATATCGTTACAGTTGCACTCACCCACCTCGAAAGTGGAAATCTGGATAGATATATTGAGACACAGGGAAAAAACGAAGTTGCTCAACTTGAAAAGAATATCTCCATACTCGGACTCGTTGCTACCATCTCACCACTCTTAGGACTACTCGGAACTGTCACCGGAATGATAAGGATGTTTCATCAGGTGTCAATTCGTGGCATAGGAGATCATAAATTTGTCGCCGCAGGTATCTGGGAGGCACTTATTACCACTGCCGCAGGACTTATTGTAGCAATACCATCCTATGTTGGATACAGATACCTAATATCCAGAGTTGAGAAAAAGATACTGAGACTCGAACATACTGCTGATATACTCAAAGACACCATTCTCAGTAGAAAAAAGGAGCAATAAACCATGAACTTCAGAGGCAGTCGTGGCTCAAGATTTAAAGATGAGACAAGGATAGATGTGACAAATCTTGTAGATGTTGCCTTTATGTTGATTATTTTTTATACCCTATCTGCATCATTCTCTCCATCATTTAAGAGCAGTTCTGGCTTTGATGTAGATCTTCCAAAAGCATCTACAAAGGAAATACCAGAAGAGAAGAAGAGTATCACTGTAACAGTTGATAAGAGCGGCATTTTTACCGTATCAAAAAAGCAATACTCTTCCGATGAACTATTTGAATATCTCAAAAAAGAATCCAGCAATGCAAGAGATATTATGTTGATTATTCAGGCAGACAAGTCGACTCAACACGGAAAAGTTGTAGAGATAATGGACATGGCAAGGCAGACTGGTATTATGAAAATAGGTATCGCCACACAGGAAAAGTAGAAGGTATGAATTCTATTGTCATTTTCAGTTTTATATAATAGATTTAACTGGCTTTTTAAAGGAGTAAAGGTCTATGAATTCAGAAACAAAGATCGATTCAAGCCTGAGTTCAGTACTATCAAAATTAAATGCCTCAGACTCTATAATAGATGCTCTTGGG
>JBBISZ010000300.1:0-3673 GCA_037441045.1 Deltaproteobacteria bacterium
TATTGAGCCTATCAGATGGTCAAGTCCTATTGCGGCAGCACCCTCAATAGTAGCCATCCTTACAACCTTCTTTGCAGGAACCACTGTAGGATTAAATAAGATGCCCTTGGGAAGGAGTGCGGTGAGTCTCATCTCTTCTATCATATCATGATCATTATTTGAGCCTGCCCCATCTGTACCTATTGCAACATTTATATTGTGTTCAAGCATCTTTGCAACTGGTGCTATACCGCTTGAGAGTTTCAGGTTGCTTGTCGGGTTGTGGGCAACCCCGACTCCCTTATTTTGAAGTATCTCCATATCCTTTTCATCTATATGTACACAGTGAGCAGCTATAGTTTTGACATCAAAAAGACCAAGATTGTTCAGGTACTGTACAGGAGACATACCCCACTCTTTTCTGGCATTCTCTACCTCAAATGAGGTCTCTGAAATATGTATCAGTACGGGTATATTATAATCTTCTGCAATCTTTTTTGCCTCCTTCAAAATATCTGGTGTACATGTATATGGTGCATGTGGTGCTATAGCCGGAGTAATCAACCTGTGTCCATTCCACTCCTCAATAAATGCACGCGCATATTTAAATCCAATATCATATGAGATTGCGTCAGGAGAGGGAAATTTTAAGACCGTTTCACCACAGATCCCTCTAATACCGAGTTCTGATGCCGCCCCTGCTATAACATCTTCAAAATAGTACATGTCAACAAAACAGGTAGTACCACTCTTTATCATCTCAAGTGCCGAGAGAAGAGAACCCCATCTACAGAATTCTTTATTTACAAAATTCTTTTCAACCGGAAATATATATCCATATAACCAGACATCCAGCCTTAGATCATCTGCAATACCTCTTACAAGACTCATCGGCAGATGGGTATGAGCATTAACTATACCGGGCATCACCACCCTATCAGAACAGTCAATAACAGTCGCAGCCGTAAACTGACTTAGAGCATTGTCGCCTATATATTTTATCTCACCATCAGTAATCACAATATCTGCACCTTTCAAGATCCGCTCAGATTTATCCATCGTAATCACTGTTCCACCTCTTATAATAATATCTGCCTTCTTAAGCATCTTTCACCTCTGACTTTCTAAAAACATACTCTTTTTATATAACAGGCTTTTCTACTAATGCAACTATAAACAGGGATATTCAATAAAAACAAAACCGATTGAAAAACCTCAAGGCAATATCAGTTCTTTACCAGAGTGAGCACTTATTCAAAATAGAATAATATCATATAAAGTTCAAAAAGCAGACTTTATAAATAACGATAATTATTTTGATAAAATATTAAAACCTGCTTATTTATTTTCGTTGTTCTTATTTTCGGGTTTCTTTCCCTCTATAAACTCTTCATTTAGCTTCAGATTGCTGCTATCTTTGAGCTGTTTTATGAAGTTCTGATATACCTCATTTCTCTTTATTGCTGCCAGTCTGGCTCTAAGCGAATCCTTTACTTCATCAAGAGTCCTTGACTGTGGAGGTATCTTTTTTACAAATTTTATAACATGGTATCCCTGTGATGTCTTGACAGGTCCTATAATCTCATTCGGCTTCTTTGCCGCAAAGACCTTATCTGCAATATCTGGCCTTGCCTCTCTTGTAAATGGTGGAAGGTCCCCACTTCTGGACTTTGTAAAATTGTCAATAGATAGATTTGCTGCAAGAGTTCCAAAATCCTCACCCTTTTTTAATCTCGCAATTACATCCAGTGCCTCTTTCTCCTGAGCAAGTACCATATCCAGAACCTTCGCCTGCTCGGGGACATTGAATTCCTTATCATGTTCTTTGTAATATTTTTCTATATCCTCATCAGTAATCTTTATCTCATCCTTTATAAGCTCTTTTTGTATAAATTCGGTCATCAATTGCTTCTTATAATTTTCTATCCTGTTAATATACTCAGGATTCCTATCAAGTCCTCGCCTGTTAAACTCCTGCTCAATAAGTCGGGCAGTAACAAGGGTATCAATAATATATTTCTTGCCCTGAGGTGAATTTGCCCATTCCTTCTGTCCCTGTGGAAGTGTATTTACATATTTTTCAAAATCACCAACAGTAATCTCCTCTGAACCAACAACTGCCACTACATTCTTTGTAATGCCCCCCGCTTTTGGCTTTGCCTCTTTCTTTACCATCCCTGGTTCCTGAACCTTCTCTTCATCCTTCTCATTGCAGGCAAAGACTCCAAAAGTCACCAAAAATAATAATGCAAGCACTTTCTTCATAATACAAACCTCCTTAATTCAAATAACAGGCTTTGAGGCAATAACACAACTTACCTCTGCCGTCAAGGTTAGACTCTTCTGTTCAAGAATATCTATCAGCATATCTCTTATTCTTTGCGTAATCCCCTCCCACTCCGGTATGGAAGATACAGCATACTTAAACACAGGCAGAATCAGAAAATAGAAATACGGCATGGCAAATATAGTTGAGCCACTCTCAAAATTGAGAGTTATCGTCCTCTGTTCATATCTCAACACATCCAGACCGAATTTGCTAAATACATCCCTTATCTCATCCTTCTGAATCATATTGTTTAATACATCTTCAACCGCGATAAGGTATTCCTTTTCATCCAGTGTCTTTGCTACATCCAGAAAATAAGAAAAGAAATCCCCAAACGAGCCCTTATTTGCAAAAGTACATATCAAAGCCCCACCACCAGAAAGAAACTCCCTGATTTTAGAAATACTCTTCTCTGAGTGTCTGTTTATATTGGAGTTTGAGAGGAATATATAGTCAAATACATCTTTATCAAAGTTTGAGAGTTCAGAATCCTTCTTAAAGAATATTACATTCTGAAAGGGCAGCGTGGACTCCATTGCGTAATTCAGCATATCTCTCGATGGGTCTATGGCAATTATCGAGCTCTTATCAGGTACCCGTTTTGCAATTTCATATGTAAGATATCCGTTGCGACAGTTGATCTCAAGTGCCTTTATTGGCAGTTTTGGTTTATCAAATATTTTAAGTATCAGGTTTGCATGTTTCTTCTGCCATACAGGGAATATCAATGAGTTGTAAGTCTCAACAATATTTCTTGCCTTTTGCTCCATATTGGAAAGTATAATAATAATTTTAATCTGCAAAGGCAAGAGAATTTAATATTCAGTTTATTTGACCCTGAAAACAAATTTATTATCCTTTTCATCCACAATCAGCGTCTTACTCTCTTTTAACTCCTGAGATATAATCATCTTTGAGATCTCATTTGTTATATATTTTGCTATCACCCTCTTAATGGGTCTTGCCCCAAACACAGGTTCATAACCGAGTCGGGCAATAAGCGCCTCAGCCCTATCTGTAAGTCTGAGAAAAATATTCTTCTGTTTCAACATCTCTTCAAGTCTTCTGATCTGAATCCTCACTATATCTCTAATATTTTCTTCGGTCAGGCTTTCAAATACAATTATCTCATCAATCCTGTTTAAGAGCTCTGGTTTGAAAAATCTCCTCACATCCTCATAAACCTTCTTCTCTATCTCCCCTCTTTTGAGATTATTTTCAAGGAAGTACTGTGAACCCAGATTGGAGGTCATAATTATAACAGTGTTCTTAAAATCTACCGTCTTTCCATGTGAATCAGTAAGCCTTCCATCTTCAAGTATCTGCAAGAGTATATTAAACACATCCTGATGAGCCTTTTCAATC
>JBBISZ010000301.1:0-3672 GCA_037441045.1 Deltaproteobacteria bacterium
GTGTTGCAGATAGTGGAGAACCATCAATGATATTTACAAATCCATCAGGTATAACAGGAACGGTGAATAGTAGACTTAGTTTTGGTGCTCTACTTGGTTATCAGGACTTGAGAGTCAGAGATAAATCTTTTGATACAGGTAACTATTCCATAATAGAAGGTGGTTTTATAATACCATTTTCTGGTAAACTCAGTGATCTATTCTTTGGTCTGTCACTTACATTTCCTCAACCCTCTATAATGTATCTATACTCTCAGGATCCTGCATTTCCTCAATTTATAAACTATCGTAATATGTTGAGGTATTCAATAAAGCCTGCCATTGCATATAGATTTTTGAAGAAGGTATCATTGGGCGTAGGGTTTGATGTTTTTGGTGGTTCAACAGGGAAGGCAAAAATAGCTATAGATCTGGCAAATCAGAAGACCACACAGAGTGATTTTATTATGGATCAGAAATTTACATATACTCCAATAATAGGTCTTAGATATGACCATTCGGATGCCTTTTCTGTGGGTCTATCCTATAGGTTTGAAAACAGGTTTGATCTAAAGATTGATACAAATTTTGATATGCAACTTATGAATATGACTGTAGTGGAGGATGGTGAGAGCTTTTATATCCCTTCAGAGCTTATGTTGGGCTTAAAAGTTAGACTAAAGCCGAATTTTAGCATACTTTTGGATGCAGGTTATCTCTTCTTTTCAAATATGCCGCCACAATATGTTTTGATAAATATTGAGCCGAGTGTGCTTCTCCCATCTGTTGATAGTATGAGTCAGAAGGAGATGTTTAAAATCTCAGCGAAAAATATTATGAGGTTTAGAGTGGGGATTGGTTACTCTTTATTAAATAAAAGGATTATTCTTCGCTCGGGTTATCAGTATTTTCCGACACCCTTACCGGATCAGATATACAATACAAATATTCTGGATAGTGACAGACATATATTTGCATTAGGGAGCGGTTTCCATCTTGACGACCCTTTTGGAATACTTTCAAAAGGTTTTGATATAAATGTTTATATGCAGTATCACTATCTTGTACACAGAAAATATAATAAAGCAGATCCACTGGATCCTTATGGGGATTATTCCATCAGTGGAAATATTATTGAAGGTGGATTAGGGATATCGTTTTCATTATAAAGGAGATTTTATGAGAGAATTCAGTCTCTTTGCAATAATTCTACTATTATATAATTGTGAAGCAAACTCCACTTTTCCAGAGATTCAAAAGGATATTACAGTTGGTCCGTTGTTTAATTATATCAAGAATCCTGTGCTATCCGTTGGAGATGAATCATCTTTTGATGGAGAGGCTATATCGTCCGCGGGAGTTGTTCAGATAAATGATAAACTTGTTATGTATTTTACAGCACTGAGTAAGACAGGCGTTTATTCAATAGGTAGGGCAGAATCAACTGATGGACTTATATGGTTAAAAAATGATAATCCAGTTATTGTACCCGATCTTGAGAAATTTGAAGAGGTGGCAATTATGGAACCCTTTCCTCTTTACGATGGGGAGAAGATAAATCTATTTTTTGTTTCGGTAAATCAGAAGAATAAATATAGAATAATGGTCGCTTCCTCCAGCGATACAATGAATTTTTTTAGAGCGGAAAATGAACTGGTTTCATTAAGTGGTGGGGATTTGAAGATAGTCAGGATCTCTGAACCATCAGTAATATTCTTTGACGATGGTCTTAAAATGTTTTTCACTGGCTCGGATGAGGATAATAAAAGTTATATTTTTGCCTATGAGGCAAGACTGGACAACCCTCTTGTCTGGACAGCAGTATCAACAAGCCCTGTATTTATGCCACAAACCGGGAATAACGAGGCTTTTGATCAATATTCGGTAAGTTCACCATCATTATTGAACATTATTTCTCCAAATGGCAGGAATTTATACAGGATGTACTATTGTGGAAGTGCTACAGAAAAAGGCTCTTTCCATATCGGATTGGCAGGTTCTTTTGATGGAAAGATTTTTGAAAGATATATCTATAATCCTATTTTACATTACGGTAGAAGTCCTTCTGCTGTTCTTTTTAAGAATAATCTATTTGTATATTTTAACGAACTACCTTTAAGTGAGTCAAAGGGTATTTCGCTTGCAACCACTGTGAAGATTTTATCTGAATAATTGTAATGGAGGCATATAAATGAAGAGAAGATTTTATTTACTAATAGCCACGTTTGTTTTATTTTTAATAAGTGGATGCGAAGACAAGTCTGAAAGCAGGGATATTTTTTCTCAATCTGATGTTGATTTAAGGGATGTAGTAATTTTTGATATTCACAATGAAGATATTAGTTATATGGATATTTCTGATACAGATGGATTGTATATAAAAGATGCAGAGTATGTTGCAGAGATAGAAGATACATATTTTAGTGACATAGATATTAAGGATGCTGACAGGGAAGATATATTGGATGCAATATTGGATATAGATGCAAATTATGAGCTTACCTTTGAATCAATAGGTTTTGAGGATGGTATTTATCCTCCCGAGAGTTCAATAATATTTTTTAATAGCTGGTCATTAGAATCAGGGAAGGATACAGTTGAGATGATAAGCCCTGATGGTAGTTATAAGGCTGTGAGATTTTCTGCAAATAGAGTCTGGTCTTTTGGAGTGAGCAGTGACGGGAGGACTATTGCATTTTCGAGTGCTGATCCATATCAGTTTGAGAGATACGGAATCAATGTCTATGATGCTATTCAGTACACATGGTTATTAAAAGAAGGAGAGAAACCAATTCAGATTACAAATGGTCCGATAAATGATGAATGTCACAATTTTATTAATAACAACTCTGAATTGATGATGTGCAGAAGGGCAAATTTTAAGCCTGATGATAAATATATGGTAGTATATGATCCATATAGAATTCTGATTCATAGTTTAATTGATCATTCAGAAAAGTTCCTTACGCCTCTTGATTATAAATACAATGATTATTATGGTGCTGTAAGATATGATGGAAATATTTTATTCAACAGGAACATCATTGCAGATAGAACAATTGATATAATGTATCTCGAAATAGGGAATAGTGCAATCAGGTTAGTTCTTGAAGATGCCAGCAATCCTGTTATTTCTGAAGATGGAGAGAGTCTGCTTTTTAAGAAGAAAGGATCAAACAAGATATATATTTCTGATGTAGATAATATCTCTCAGGCAACTATGGTTCTGGACGGTGGAAACAGATCTATTTCAAAATATGCATTTTCTCCAGATAAGAGTAAAATTGCTTATACTCTGGATGATAGTCAGAATAACTGCTCGGATCTTATGGTTGTTGATATAGATGGAAACAATGTTAAAAAGCTCCTTGACTGTTCGGACGAGAAGAAATTTATTACAGTAATTAAATGGGTGGATGTAAAGTAAACTAAATAATATTTTTATTTCTGAAATGTAATTAAATAATTTTTTAGACTTGACATAAAGGGTGAGAGGGAGAGTGATTATGAGTACCGCACTCATTAAATCAAGACGCCTTTGTTATATAGATTGTTAGGATTAATAGCCTTATAAAAAAAGAAAAAATCATTAAAAACTCTGTAGACTGTTGACTAAAATTATAATTGAAAACCTCAATATCAGGGGTAAGATGTTTGAGATAGAAAAAATAGTAATTTTCATTCTATCTATCT
>JBBISZ010000302.1:0-3641 GCA_037441045.1 Deltaproteobacteria bacterium
GATATTGAAATATCCGAAGTTTCGTTCAACCTCTGGCTGGTCATTGAGTATTCTGATGGCATTATTGAGGATTAATCTATCTACATACAGGGATTTATGGGAGTGGATAAATAAACCTTTTGAGACCCTGCCCATTGTGCCTGATATTGAGCAACTAATATTCAAGCGATTTTAAACTGGACAGCATTTTGGGGGAATAAAGAAGAAATGATAGGGCAACCTGATTTTGAAACTGCAAAATATCTATAACTAGCATATTGTTTTATAAAGATAAATTTTATTACCTGATATTATTCTGGGCAGCAGTGTATATATCTTATAATTAAAAGAACTGCTTGGCAAAATACTCCGGAGAGAGTTCCTCACCAGTTGAATACTTTACAAACTCCTTCCAGTTGAGAGCAGCGCCAATTGAGAAGACTCTATCAATCACAAAATCGCCCACATCAGGCATATCTACAAAATCAATCTTGTTGACTTCAGTTACAGGTATATCTGTAAGGTTCTTATACTCTTTACCTTTTGACTTCAGGTGCTTCTGCGTAATGGCAAAAAGGAGTTGTGAACCGTATAATTCGCCTATGATATAGTTATGATAATATGCAGGGACAGTGGCAATATGAATCTTGGCGGCATAATCAGGTTCATTCCTCCCCGGAATTCTTTTGAGGTGCTGATACTTTTCTACCAGATCCCACCAGAGTTTGTTCAGATCCTGATCTGGATCTCTATAAGCCTCAGCCTCAAAATTTACCATTACTGCACTCCATCTCAGGAATATCAGTTGTCTGTATTTTAACTGTTTATCAAAAAGATATCTAAACTTATTTCTCTCTTCTTCACTGAGAGATAGATATTTTTTCAAAAACCCGTCTTTACTCACTGCCCTTTCAAATAATTGAGCTATACCCTCTGTAGAGAATATGGAGGCAGATTGACGCAAAAGCCATGGATGAGATTTAATAATATACTTGTCATATAATGCATGACCAAGTTCATGAATAAGTGTAGTCATCCAATCATAATCATTTTTAAGGTTGCAGAGTATCCTTATATCATTCATTCTATCTACTGTCATTTCAAAGGCATGAGGATTCTTCTTTGGCTTTTCATAGAGTGAACTTCTCGATAAAATATCCGTTGGGTCCATATTGAGACCTCTATAAAAATCAATGGCAATCTTTTGCAGATCCAGTTTCTCAAACGCCTTATTCAGATTCAATTCCTTAAATTCTGGTGCCTCCTGGAAGAATGGATCAAAGTAGTCCCACGGCATCAACTCCTCAGGCTTTACCTTCAGATTCTGGGCAATCATGTCATCAATATCCTTCTTTGCAATATTAAACGGCTCTTCAGTCAACGCAACAAGTTTATCAAAAAGATTCAGGACATATTCCTTATCCAGTTCCTGAATTGCAAGTCTGTATTCATAATAATCCTTAAATCCTATCTTACTCGCTGCATAATTTCTAATCTTCATCAACTCCACAATCTCTTTACCAATCTCTTTCCCTATAGATTTTTGAGCAAGATACGCCTTTTCTCTGAGCTTTCTATCAGCAGATGTTCTTAAAATATCTTGCTTACTTCTTTGTCATCTATCTTTGCCCTATATGTATTAAACTTCTTCTCAATAGCGCTTGATCTATTCACAAGTTCCTCAATTATATCCTTATCCAGTTGGTTCTCCAGAAACATAAGATACAGGATCTCCACCTGCCTTTTTAACATTGGATCCTTAATTTTACTCGCTTTATATACTTTTAGTTTCCCAAATTTTTCCTTATCAGAAAGCAATATCCTGTACTTTTTTTCTAATTCTGCTGCCTTTTTGTAATCTTCATCATTACCACCATCCCATGCCGCAAACTGGGTCTCATTCAGTTCCTTTTCAACAGGTGCTATTTCATTTACTATAGACTCTACAAACATAGAAATCTCCCTTTCATTTACCTTTGCAAATTTTGGATTGGGGATCTCCTTTATACACCCATAAACCAATAGTCCACAAAAGAGAAAAACAAAAAGGTTTCTGATCATAAAATTACCTCCTGAGTTCACTACTGATTATATGCCTATCAAAAAATAAAGTTTTATTCAATTATTAAATTTCACATCTGTTGAGAATAAATTTTGCAAAGGGAAGCCTCAATCAATTAAATATTTTATGATATAAACATTTCTGAGAGGAGGCTTCCGATGAAGCATTTTTGGACAAATTCTACAAATTTTTTCTAAGTGTGGTTTCAATTTTAAAATGTCACAATTAATTCCAAATTTCAAATGTCACATTTATAATGTATTCCTTGAAGAATTATATTATCCTTCAAGGAGGCAAAAAATTATGAGTATCTATGTCTCCGAGATTGATATGAAAAGATTTGAGATCTTGCAAAAGGTTATTAATGGTTTATTTCATTAAAATCAGCATCAGAACTTCTAAACTCAGGCTACAGACATAATAAGATATATTATACAAAAGGAGGTATGAATCTACAAAAAAGAAAGGTACAAACCATCTCCAGATCATCCATAGAAAAAATCCTTAAATCTAAAGAATATGACATTTCAAAGTAGTAATAAAGTATGACATGACATGTAGTAATAACACAAATTTTTTCTAAGAATGAATTTTACAGGATTTCATAAGAGACCAGGGCTGACAAATGGATTAAGGGATTTAGTTGTTGGGATAAATTTGTAGCGATGTTATTCTGTCAATCAGGGCAGGCTCATTCATTGAGGGAGATAACAGGAGGACTTGCTACATGTATGGGGAAGTTCAAGCATTCAGGGATTGAAATGTCCCCAGAGCGTTCTACGCTTTCCGCCGTCGCAATCCCTTCTAAATGAGGTCTAGTTTCCGAGAGCACCTGCCTGATTTTTTCAATAATTTCAAATAATTATTTTTAAATTTTCTGACAAAAATTGTCACTCTCAAGTTATGCTCCCGTTTCTGACAAAAATTGTCAGTTTCTATGCGACTTTTCAAGTTATGTTAACTTGCGACCATATTATCAAAATAGCGAATAATTCCCGATGTTTTATATTTTTTCCTCTCTTATTTACTTGTCAAAGAACATCTCCACGCCATCTGGTACTCTGTTTCCAGCACCCAAAATATTAAATTTTGCATCCGATGTCAATGGGTAAATTCTAATGTCATCGCTTTTTTCATCTATTCTTCTTCTTAATTCCTCTTTTACACGCATCAGTTCATCATAATCAAGTCTTGCAAAGAAGACTGAAAATTGAATGTGCAGGCAGAATCTTCTTAGATACCCATATACTTTCCTCAGCCTTTTTGGATTGGATATATCATAACATATTAGGTAATTAGTTTTCATACGGAATCTCTCTCAGTTGCGCAAATAAATCTCTGATTAATATGTCAATGTCAAACACTATTTTATCTCTCAATGTCTCATACTTTTCGGAGGCTATTCTCATTATTGTTGACCTGATATCGGGATCTTTGCTCCTTCTGATCTTTTTGATACATTTGAGGGCTATTCCCAGTATGTCTGGTACTGTAATCTCACAGAAATCCTTTATAAGTCCGAGACTTTCATTACTATGAATTATTCCTTCATCCAGTGGTAAGTGGGCATATTTGAGTCTTGATATTATTAATCCATTGT
>JBBISZ010000303.1:0-3638 GCA_037441045.1 Deltaproteobacteria bacterium
TATCAAATTTTATAACCTCTTCTCCAGAGCAGAGAAGGTTGATTGTTGAAGAGGCGGCAGGTATAACCAAGTATCGTAACCGCAAAAAAGTTGCAATCTCCCGTCTGGAACAAACAGAGAATAATTTACTTAGAATATCAGACGTTATCAAAGAGATTGACAGACAGATTGCAATAATTCAAAAACAGGCAAAAAAGGCTGAAAAATTCAAGAAGCTAAAAGATGAACTTAATAAAATAGAAATAAAGCAGGCAAGGTTTGAACTCAAGAACATTATATCCGAAGAAAATAATATCAATCAGGAGATTGAGACCCTCAAGAACAGGGAGAATGAACTCAGTGTAAGACTCGCCGAACTCGAATCCAACCGTATCAATGTATCAGCCGAGCTCACTGGAAGAGAAAAAGAGATTGAAGAACTAAACAATAAGATAATTTCCGTTGAGAGCAGGATGAGACTTTTAGAAAATGAGAAGAGTTATTTTGCCAAAGAGATTGAACATATCACATCCACAAATCAGGAAGGTCTAAGAAGGATTGAAGGGATTAAAGAGAGACTCTCAAATATTGAACAGGAAATCCAGCAGAAGCAGATGGAAAAGGCAGACATTGAAAATGAGTTGTCTATTCATTCCGTAAGGATATCAGAACAGGAGAATGAACTGAAGTCAATAGTTGATAAAAAACAGGAAATTCAGACAAAACTCTCAGATATTCAGAGGCAGTTGATTGAGATTATGACTGAAATTGCACGCCAGACAAACCAGAAAAATTACAAAGAGGCGGCAATACAGGAAAACACAAAAAGGCTTGGGAGTATAAGCATAGAAAAAGATAACATTATTACACAACTGGAATCATTGAAAAAGACATTGCAAAATGGCGAAAATGAACTATCAAAAAAATCTTCTGAGCTCGAAACCGCAGAAACAAAATTCAACACATCACAGGAGAAGTTGCTTGACCTGCAGAGTCAGAGCCTTCACTCAGAATCTATAATACTCAACCTGAAGGAAAAACTCACAGAAGCCAGATCGAGATACAATTCACTGGTGGAACTGGAGAAAAATTTTGAAGGATTTGATGAGGGCATAAAATCGATTCTGAAGGCAAAAGAAGAAAATACAGATGAGAAGCTTTCAAATGGAATAATGGGAATTATAACAGAATTTATAGATGTAGAACCGCCTTATGAACGGGCAATAGAATCTGTACTGGGGGAAAAACTACAATCACTTATCATAAAGGAGCCGGAGATAGGCATTCATGCCCTGAATCTTCTCAAAAGCTCCTCCCAGGGTAGAACCACATTTATCCCGCTAAAACCCAAAAGTAGCACAAAATCGACAGGTATGCCTTCAGGTGTCGGTGTAATTGGTCCCGCAATCAATTTTATAAGATGCTCACCCGAAGTAGAAGCGATATCCAATGCGCTTTTTAGTGATGTAATTATAGTGGACAATATTACAAATGCGCTCAATCTCTGGTCAAATAATGGATTTTCAAAGACTCTGGTTACCACTGATGGAGATATAATAGAACACTCAGGTATTATAACTGGCGGAAAACGTGAAAAGACAGGTGGACAGTTTGCACGAAAAAGAGAGATAAGAGAACTCGCCTCTACCATCAACGAATTTGAGAGAAATCTTGAAATAGAACAACAGAAATATCAGACATTAAAAGAAGAGATTATAAGACTCAGTGGTTATACAGATTCTTTAAAAGAGGAGATACATTCACACAAAATCAAGAAGGTCGAGATTGAAAAGGATATAACCAATTACACCTCTCAAATAAACCGAACAAATGAGCGAATTAATACACTGTCTCTTGAGATGGAGAGATTCGAAAATACTATAAATGAAATGAAGGAGGAGATCGTTAATATAGAGAATTCTATTAAGGGCTTTGAGAACAAGAGGGACGAACTCAAAGCCCTTGAATCTCAACTTTCAAAGGAACTGTCAGAGATTATAACTGAAGAAAAGATAAAAAATGAGAGATTGACCAATTTTAAGATTCAATCTGCATCCGACAACCAGAAACTAAACTCAATTGTCAACATAATCAACAGGATACTAAGTGAGCAGAAGCAACTTCATTATGATATAGAGGTCATTACAAATTCCATCTCTTCAGGAAATCTGAAGATAAACAACCTGAAATCTGACATCACCAATAGAACTGAAGAGCTTAACAAACTTGTTTTGAATCACAGAGAGCTGACTGAATCAAAGACAGGACTCCTCAGCGATTTCAATAAATATTCTGAAGAAATAAGTAATATCGATAGTCACCTCAAAGAGATACAGAAACAGATTTATGAGACCAGAGATCTGATAGCTTCAAAGACCTTAATCTTAAAAGACTTCAACTTTAAGAAGGAAAATATTATTATCTATTGCAAAGACAAACTCAATCTCAATATTGAAGAAGAGATTAACTCTGGTTCAATATCCGTTGCCGAAGAACCTCAGGAGGAGGATATAAACAGAGCCGGGGAGCTAAGAAAGATTATAGAGAATTTTGGAGAGATAAATCTCACAGCCATAAGTGAGTTTGAAAATTTGAACCAGAGAAGAGAGTTTTTGCAAAACAACTATGATGATCTCAAAAGGGCAATGGAAAATCTCAAGCGAGCAATTGCCCGCATAAACCGAATCAGCAAAGAGAGGTTCATAGAAACATTCAATAAAATAAATGAAAAACTCGCAGAGGTAACCCCGATCCTTACATCAGGTGGAAAGGCAGCACTAAGACTTATGGATGAGAATAATCTGCTTGAAGGTGGAGTGGATATAATTTTCAATCCAAAAGGCAAAAAGATAATCTCAATAGATATGCTCTCTGGCGGAGAAAAGGCTCTTATTGGTCTATCACTGGTATTTGCAATTTATAAGATCAAACCATCACCGTTCTCCGTTCTGGATGAGGTAGATGCACCTCTTGATGAAGTCAATACAGGAAGATTTATCACACTTATAAAGGAGTTTGCTAAAGATAGCCGTTTTATGATTATCACACACAATAAACGAACAATGGAGGCTGCAAATCAGATATATGGGATTACAATGCAGGAGCCTGGCATTTCAAAGGCTATTCCTCTTACACTGGATCAGATATTCAACGAGGAATAATATAATTTATTCTACCATCCGATAACTCAAAAATTACTACATTTAATTGCTCAACCTTGATATTTTGCTCAGCAATCTTTATTTCAATATCCCTATCTTCTCTGTTTATAATAGCCATTATCGCCCCCTTGTTTCTTTCAATCTTTAATTTTAATAATCCATTTTCTATTTCGGAACTGAATTTCCCTTTCAGCAGACTATATCTCTTTAATCTGATTAAATCTTTGTAAAAAGATCTAATCCCACTATATTTTTCTACAAATTCCATATCTCTCCTGTTGCCTGCCCCTCTTTTGACATCCAGGCCATTCTCCTCTCCATAATAAATCAGAGGCAATCCTCCACAGAAAAACTGCATCGTAGCCATCATTTTATAAAGGTTGACTATTTTTTCACTTTGTAGGTCTTCAAAATGGTTGATAAGACCATCCATATCATGATTATTAAGGAATACCAGAAATACAATATCTACACTATCATACCTGTTATTCAAATATT
>JBBISZ010000304.1:0-3582 GCA_037441045.1 Deltaproteobacteria bacterium
TTTACCTTTCCCGATGAAAGTCATAGGTCCAGTTTATACGCTGCAACATTAACCACGATAAAATAATGTACGGCAAATATTTATAAAAATCTTTGGTGTATAATTTAAAAGAAAAACTCAGGTAAATTACGATACATATACATTAAAAAAAGAACAGCATAATTTAATTATAAATTTAGAAGGCAGTAAAAAAAGAAAAAATAAAAAGGGTAAAAAACAACCCTTTTTAATAGAAATAAATCAGTTTCTAACAATATTTATTTTTTTTCTTCATATTCTGCATCAACAACATTTCCCTTTGCAGAAGAGCCTCCCGATACTCCCTGATCACCAGTTTGAGAACCGCCCTGCACTCCACTGCCCGCAGCCGCAGATTTATATAGATATTCTGCAACCGAATGAGATGCAGATACAAGATTATTAATAGCCTCCTTAATCCTGTTTATATCTCCACCCTCTTTGATTACATCCTTTGCCTGCTTTAACGCCCCTTCCAGCCTATCTTTCGAATCCTGAGGTATCTTATCTTTATTCTCATTTAGAGTTTTTTCAATCTGATATACCAGCCCATCCAGTTTATTCCTCTCCTCTATCTCCTCCTTCCTCTTCTTATCCTCTTCCTCATGCAATTTTGCCTCCTGAACCTTCTTTTCTATCTCCTCCTTCGTAAGCCCTGAACTTGCTGTAATAGTAATCTTCTGTTCTTTTCCTGTCGCCTTGTCCTTTGCTGAGACATGGAGAATACCATTTGCATCAATATCAAATGTAACTTCTATCTGAGGAACACCTCTTGGCGCAGGCGGGATACCATCCAGGATAAATCTTCCGAGAGATCTATTGTCCTTTGCCATCTCTCGCTCACCCTGAAGTACATGAACCTCAACAGAAGTCTGATTATCAGCCGCTGTTGAAAATATCTCAGATTTACGAGCCGGAATAGTTGTATTTCTCTCAATTATCCTGGTCATTACTCCTCCAAGTGTCTCCACCCCGAGAGACAGCGGAGTAACATCTAAAAGTAACAGATCCTTTACATCACCAGCAAGTACTCCTCCCTGTACCGCAGCTCCTATTGCTACAACCTCATCAGGATTGACAGATCTGTTCGGCTCCTTCCCGAAGAACTTCTTTACCTCTTCCTGAATCCTCGGCATTCTGGTCATTCCACCAACAAGGATAACCTCATTAATATCTGAAGGCTTTAACTTTGCATCTTCCAGAGCCTGTCTTACAGGACCAAAGGATTTCATAATCAGATCTTCACACAATGCCTCAAGTTTTGTACGAGATAGCTTTATATTCATGTGTTTTGGGCCACTAGCATCGGCAGTCAAGAATGGCAGATTTATCTCAGTTTCAAGGGCTGTTGAAAGCTCTATCTTTGCCTTTTCAGCGGCATCCTTTAGCCTCTGGAGAACCATTTTGTCTGACGATACATCTATTCCAGTATCCTTCTTAAATTGCTCTACAAGATAATCTATAATTCTCTGATCTATATTGTCACCACCAAGATGTGTATCTCCATTTGTAGATTTTACCTCTACTACATTTTCTCCCACTTCAAGTATAGATATATCAAAAGTACCTCCACCGAAATCATATACAGCAATAACCTGATCTTTTTTCTTGTCCATACCATAGGCAAGGGCAGCCGCTGTAGGCTCGTTGATTATTCTTAGAACATTCAGTCCTGCAATAGTGCCCGCATCCTTTGTCGCCTGCCTCTGCGAATCGTTAAAATATGCAGGAACAGTTATAACAGCATCCTTTACAGGCTGGCCTAAATATCTCTCCGCCGCCCTTTTCAATTTCATCAATATCTGGGCTGAGATCTCTGGTGGAGAATATTTTTTACCCCTAATTTCTACATTTGCATCCCCATTTGGAGCCTGAACAACCTTATACGGCACCATCTTGATTTCCTGCTCCACCTCATTGAATCTTCTTCCCATGAATCTCTTTATTGAAAAGATTGTATTCTCAGGGTTTGTTATCGCCTGTCTCTTGGCAACCTGTCCTACTACAATCTCGTTATCCTTTACAAATCCAACCACAGAAGGGGTAGTTCTTGTACCCTCCTCATTTTCGATGACCCTGACATCCTTTCCTTCCATAATTGCCACTACAGAGTTAGTAGTACCAAGATCAATCCCAATAATTTTGCCCATTATTTACCTCCTTTAATGTTTTGTATATAAATTTCGTTTATTAATTATCATTTATACAACCCTCTACGCCATTAAGGCTCAATCGTTAAGTTAATCATCATTATTATTATGTCAAGACTCGAAAAACATCAGCCTTTTTCTGCAATTTAGATGAAATTTTCTTTTGACAACTGAAAAAAATTAAAATAGAAAAACCTGTCTTTTGATGTGTATTAAACTTCAGAGGAGGTTTATTTATGGCAATGAAGATTACAGAGGAGTGCATATCCTGTGGAGCATGTGAACCTGAGTGCCCAAGAAGTGCGATTTCAGAGGGAGAAAAGATTTTTGTCATAGACCCAAATGTATGTACAGAATGTAAGGATGAGGGCGGACCAAAGTGTGTAGCTGTCTGCCCCGTAGATTGTATAAAAAAGGCCTAATCCTTCTTTATTTCAACAATTGTTACACCATCGCCGCCATCTGATAGATCGGCAGGTCTAAAAGCGGCTACATATATAGAATCTCGTAAAAATTTTCTTATGCCTGTTTTTAGAGAACCTGTGCCGTGTCCGTGAATGATTTTTACCCGGCTAAAGGATTCCCTGTAAGAAAGATCCAGTATTTTTTCAACCTCGGATAGGGCATCATCAAGATACATCCCCCTTACATCTATTGATTTTTCATATTCTATCTTACCACCCTGATATTTATTATCAGAAGATATATCAAAAGACTTTGAGCAGGTTGTACTTACTTTTTTCATCTCTTTTCTAACAGAATTTATATTTGCCCAAATATGTTTCCCTCTAATGTTAATAAGACACCTTCCCTTTTTTGCATCTATTTCCACCACTTCCCCACCTGAGTTTATACCCTCCACCAAGACATAATCCCCAATACAGATATCCATAGAATCTTTCACTGTTTCCCCGTTTGCCTTCTCTATTCCTGATAATATCTCCTTTACCTCCTTCTGAAGAGATACCGCCCTTTTCATATCCGAATCCCTTTGAATACGGGCAATCTCTGACGAAATTTTGTCTAACATCGATTGCAGATCTAAAATAAGTTTCTCTCTCTTTGAATTTAGTTCAGAGACCCTCTTCTCAAACTCATCTTTATGTCTTTTTAACAATTCCGCCTGTTCTTCTGCATATTTTGATTTCTGCTCATCCATCTCTTTTATTTTGAGCCCGAGCTCCCTTTCTCGACTTCTCATCATAGATGTAAGTTCAGCATATTCTTGATATTCCTTCCCGAGGATTTCAGTCGACCTCCTTATTATCTCATCAGGTATCCCCATCTCCTGAGCAATCCTCAGAGTACAGGATTCACCCGAAACGCCAAGTAAAACCTTATATGTCGGTTTCAACCTGACCGGGTCGAAACCCATGGCAGCATAAATAATAAACTTTCTCAATGAAGACAAGTG
>JBBISZ010000305.1:0-3579 GCA_037441045.1 Deltaproteobacteria bacterium
CGATATGAAAATAGACTCACAAGATTGAAGGAAATTTATGAAAAGATGATTAAATAATAAAAGATTAAGAATCTTTGTCTATCTGTTGAAAACTTTCTTTTTTATTTCCCAGAATGCCATTTGATTTGATTAGATGCACAAAATCCTATTCAGTCGATTAAGTTGTTTAAGTCTAATAAGGTTTATTTATTTATTCTCCTGAATGACTTTATATAAATATATTACCTCAATAAAAACAAATAAGATATCAGATTGAAAAATTTTGAGAATTTATTCTAAACAGGTAAGATAAATCGTAAATTTTAACTTTTTTGCAGGTTTATCAAGATTTCAAATTGACTTGTGAAAATTTTAATAATATTACCCCTTAAATCTATATGGCGCCTATATATTACTTTACAGGATTATTCTTTTCTGGAGTTATTATATCATATAGTATATCTACATCTGCTGTAATTATAATAGCGGTCTTAATAATCAATTTTGTTTTACTATCTGTGAATCTCATAAAAAACAGGGAACTATCAGGTAAATGCATAGCAATAACTGGCTTGCTTATGGGGATGCTTTCTGTAAGCTTAAATAGTACGATACCTGACAGGATAGATTTGAATGGAAAGGAGATTGTCTTTGATGGGTATGTGAGAGGTTCTCCACAATATAATAGAAATTCCATTCATTATTCTGTAACTGTTGAAAGATATTACCTTGAGGACAGACTTGTAGTAAAGAAGTTTACACTAAATTACAGCGTGCAGAAATCGTATGGTGAACCGATAAGAGGTGATCTGATCAGGGGAAAATGCAGGGTATATATAAATAATGGGAAGACATTCTGTATTGCAAAAGGGGATAATCCACCGTTTGTAGTAGAAAGAAAGGGGTTTTCATTCTTAAATAGTATTGATGAATATAAGAGGCAGATAAGTAGATTTATCTTTGAAAGATATTCGGGAAGGGTTGCAGATATACTTCTTGCCCTTGCCTGTGGAAATTCTTCGGACATGCAATATGAGACGAGGTCAGTTTTTTCAAAGACTGGCACAGCGCATATACTTGCTATATCTGGCACCCATATAGGATTGATCTCGGTAATCTTTTATTTTGTTTTTAGAATACTATTTCTACCGCTCACCCTCATAAGACCATTCTCACTAAAAAAGGCAGCAACAGTTCCACTTATTTTTACGATAATATGTATCTCTATCTATTTTGGTGATTCTGCTTCTGTATTGAGATCGAGCGTAATGATAATTATCTATCTCATCTCAATTTTAATCGAAAGGGACAGGAATCTAATAGCCTCCCTTTGTGTCTCCTTTGTATTAATTGTGTCATTCGACCCGAATTCAATAAAAGATGTGGGATTTCAACTCTCATTTCTATCTGTCTTTGGAATCATTTTATTCCTATCTTTGAGAGGCGAGTCGGATCTGAATGAGGAGGAGTCCTTAATAAAGGTAGTATTGAAACCTATTCTTATTCTTTTTTTATCTTCTCTATCTGCAAGCCTCTTTACACTACCTGTTGTGGCATATCACTTTGGGGTTATCTCTCTAATAGGATTTCTGGCGAATATAATAGTTGTTCCTTTTGTAGGGATGGTCAGTCTGCCTCTGATTCTGGCAGGTGCAGTTACTTACGGGTTTTCTCCTTCTATCTCGGAATTCTTTTTTAATGGCGCATTTGTCTCTCTGGGGAATCTATATGATATTAATTTGTTTTTTTCCTCCATACCATTCTCGTCAGTCAGAATTTTCAAACCGCATATCGTTGAGATTTTACTTTTCTACATGCCGCTTTTCTCTATTGTCTTAAGAAAAAGGATTCCTTTTTTTAAGATAGTGATCCTCTTGGAGTCTCTAATCTTAATAATCACCTCTCTTGTGATAGACAGGATATTCATTGACAGATTGAAACCCGAGATGATTGTAAGAAAGGGTGTTATAGTTATGATAGATAGAGATGCAAAAGGTCATCTGATAGTTATGAGAGATGCAAACAACAGAGATATAAGAAGGGCTGTGGATATCCTGAGAGAGAAAAGGCTTATAAAAGTGGGTTATACCAATCTGGGGCTTTTTGACGATCTTTATATAAGGGATCATCTTTTTACTGTAGAGGATAGTAATATGGTTAAAAAATCTAACTCTGACGATGCACTTATTAAATTTATGAATAGATATATTTATGTCTTTTATGATACATTGACCTGTCCTCCCAAAAGTGCAACATTTGTAATTTCGAGACGGAGCTCTAAAGAGGCTATTGAGAAACTATATGAATGTAATATAGATTCAGATAAACTTATAATCAGTTCGAATATTAAGAATGCAAATCTTATAAGTGTCCTCAAGGATATATATGGAGAATCAGCCTCAAAGATACTTGTTTGCAAGGATGAGGATTGTGAGATTAGCATAGATGAAAAATAATTTATTGCCAATAAGAATCAGTCCTATTATAAAAGAACTCAGGTAAGATTATGCTCAGAAATACAGAACTCATTGTTGTAGAAAATAGAGATGATGTGGATATTGCTCTTGGCGAGATAAATTCACTCCCGATTGTTGCTGCTGATATATTCTTTTATACGGCAGAAGAGAAGATCAGTCCTGTTATACTGCTTGTTGGCACAGATAAGAGGCACTATCTCTTTGATCTGAGGAGGCTTGGATTTGAGGTAGTTCGCAACTTCTTCTCCTTAAAAACACTTAAGGTTATGGCTTCTGCTACAGAAAAAATTATCTCTCTCTATCAATTTGAGGAAATATGGATAGACAATATTACGGATATAGTAATCCTTGAACAGTTGATCTCCAACAACTACTTTTTTCCCTCTGAGATAAAGGAGCTTGATGACCTGTCAATGAAGTACCTCGGTATTCGTGCAGAGAAGGGCAAGAGGGTGTTACTTGAAAATCTGAGCGGTGAGATAGGGGAGCAACTGCTCAAATTTGCAAGGATGGAACTTCTGGTGATATTCAGGATTTTTTTAGAACAGGTCAGAAGGATAAAATCTCTCTCGCTTGAGAGGGCATCAAGATTGGAAAGTAACGTAATCAAGGCATTTGCAAGGATACAACACAAAGGGATTTATTTTGATGTAAACGGGTTCAGAAAATTATTTTCAGACAAAAGGGAGAAGAGTCTTCTGGGAGACGATATGTTTCTCGAAGAGGGATATGTAAAAGGTCTTTTTAATGATATTTCCAATATTGGCATAAGGCTTGCAAGTCTGCTTAAAGATTTTGAAAAGGTATACAAGGAGCCTGTACACACTCTCTGTCTGAGCGCAAATGAACTCTTAAAAAAGATAAGGATGCCAGAGTCAAGGGTTCATAGTAAATTTATTCAGATATCATCAGCATCTGGAAGGTCCTCATCGCAATCTCCAAATCTCTTTGCCATACCGAAGGCGAGGCTGTTTAGAGAATATTTTTCTGCTCCACCAGACAGACTGATAATAACACTGGATTACTCTACTTTTGAACTCGGGGTGCTTGCCGCTCTATCCAGAGATCCACACTTCTTAAAGGCATTTAGGGAAAAGATAGATCTACATTCGTATGTAGCAAA
>JBBISZ010000306.1:0-3572 GCA_037441045.1 Deltaproteobacteria bacterium
GTTATGGAGGCTCCTCTGTAATATTTTCGCTCATAGGGGTGGGAATCCTGAATAGTATTCATGCGAATAGTGAGAATGCAGTTGAAGATGCAGACGCATTAAAGACTGAACTGGGGGTTTTTGTAAATAGATTGGCAAGAAAGGATAGGGTATGAGATTCTTACTTTCAGGCGGTGGTACAGGTGGACATCTCTTTCCCGCGATAGCGCTGGCTGAGGAGATTCTACAACGCAAAAAGGGGAATGAAGTACTCTTTGTTGGAGCAGAGAGAGGAATTGAGAAAGAGATTCTGCCTGCAAAGGGATATGACTGTGTATTTCTGGATATCAGGCCACTCAGAGGTAAGGGGATTACGGGATTTATTACAGCCATTATTATGCTGCCAATAGCCATATTAAAATCTATAAATATCATTCGAAAGTTTAAGCCTGATGCAGTAATCGGTACCGGCGGTTATGCCTGTGCCCCTGTGATAATTGCAGCCTATATTCTGAACAAAAGACGGGTTTTGCTTGAGCAGAATATTGTGCCCGGTTTTACAAATAGAATTTTGTCAAGATTTGTTGATGCAGTAATTACAGCCTTTAAAAATTCATACAAATACTTTAAGACAAAAAACATTGAGTGGCTTGGAAATCCTGTACGACACCAACTCTTTGATAATTATTTAAACGACTCTGTAGAAGATGAATATTTTACCGTCCTTATATTTGGAGGTTCTCAGGGGGCACATTTTGTGAATAATATTGCTGCTGACGCAATGAAGATATTGTGTGAAAAGGGAGAGTCCATTAATGTCACTCACCAGACGGGGAGAAAGGATTTTGAAGAGATAAAGAAGAGATACAACGAGGCTGGTATAAAGGCATTTGTGACTGAGTTTATAGATGATATGTCCACGGCTTATAGAACTGCAGACCTCGTGATATGCAGATCAGGGGCAACATCAATTGCAGAAATTACAGTCTGTAAAAAGCCTTCAATCCTTATCCCTTATCCCTATGCGGCAGATGATCATCAAAGGCTCAATGCACTCGAACTTGTAAATGCAGGTGCAGCTGTGATGCTTAAACAGGATGGTCTTACCTCTGAGATACTTGCAGAGACGGTTTTATCTTTGAAGAATGATCCATCAAGACTCAAAGAGATGTCAGAGGCTGCAGGCAGGATGGCAAAGCCAGAGGCAGCAAGAGAAATTATGGATTTTGTAATTGCCCTTGTTAAGGGGAAGAAGTGATGATTCATATTAGATTCAAAAAGATGCACTTTGTAGGTATAGGTGGAATAGGTATGTCCGGGCTCGCCGAGGTCTTTTATAGTCTGGGATTTTTGATATCGGGTTCGGATATTTCTGTAAACGACAATATCCAGAGATTGAAAAAATATAACATCCCGGTCTATATAGGTCATAAGGCTGAGAATGTAGATGGAAAAGATGTTGTAATATATTCATCATCAATAAGAAGCGATAATCCAGAGATTGTAAGGGCACATCAGCTCAGAATTCCAGTTATCAGACGCGCTGAACTGCTGGCTGAACTGGTGAGGATGAAATATTCCATACTTATCTCAGGTGCTCATGGAAAGACCACGACCACATCCCTTATCTCTACACTCTTTATAGATGCAGGTCTTAATCCCACAGTTATCATTGGAGGAAGACTCAATAGATTTGGTACAAACGCAATTCTCGGAAGTGGTGAATATCTTGTGGCAGAATCGGATGAGAGTGACGGATCGTTTCTATCCCTGCTACCCACTATAGCCATCATTACGAATATCGATAGAGAACATCTGGACTTTTATGGCAATTTTGATTCTATCAAAAAGGCGTTTGTTGATTTTGCAAACAAAGTCCCGTTTTATGGATTTGTCCTTGCATGTAATGAAAATGAGGGTGTGAGGGATATACTACCCATGATAAAGAGACGGGTTGTTACTTACGGATTTTCGGAAAATTCGGATTATTATGCAAAGGGGATAGATCTGGGACCTCAGGGTATCTCTTTTGATGCATATAAAGGCGGTGAATTTATTATGAGATTCCATTCGTCTCTGATGGGCAGGCACAATGTGCTCAATTCACTTGCAGTAGTGGTAATTGGGGATGAACTTCAGATACCCTATCAGAAGATAAAGGATTCTCTGGCAAATTTTAGAGGAATAGGTAGAAGGTTTGATATAAAAGGGGAGAAGAACGGTATCCTTGTGATAGATGATTATGGGCATCATCCAACAGAGATAAAGGCGACGCTTGATACTCTAAATCTTATTAATAGACGCAGGGTATTTGTGGTATTCCAGCCGCACAGATTTACACGGACAAGGGCACTTTTTCAGGATTTTGTTGAGGTCTTAAAGGGTGTAGAGAACCTGATTCTTATGGATATATACTCTGCACAGGAGAGCCCCATTGAGGGAGTGAGCTCAGAAAATATGCTTGAAGCGTTAAGGCGGTCAGGTAATAGATCTGCCATTCTGCTGAAGGACAATGAGAGTATATTGTGTTATCTCAGAGAAAATGCATCATCGGGTGATGCCATTATTACAATAGGGGCGGGTTCGGTATATAAGATAGGTGAACAATTTCTTAAGGAGTGACAGATGCAACTTGACTGGATTAAAGAGTTGAGAATTAGAGTAGAAGGGCAATTCCTTGCGGATGAACCGCTCAGCAAACATACCTCTTTTAGAATAGGAGGACCTGCAGAGCTCCTTTTTATTCCAAAAACCGAAAAGGATCTAATTGAGGCGATCATATTTCTGGATTCAAATGGGATAAAGAGATATATAATCGGTGCAGGGACAAATATACTTGTATCGGATAAGGGGCTTAAAGGGTGTGTTATAAAACTGGCAAATGCTCTTAAGGGTATAAAGATTGTAAGGAGAGAAAAATCTAATGTTTTCCTGAATGTGATGTCAGGTGAGCCTTTGAGAAGACTCAATGAGTTTGCAATAAAGAATGGTTTTATCGGAACAGAGTTCTGCTTTGGAATACCCGGGAGTGTGGGAGGAGCCATTGCAGGAAATGCAGGAACCCGTCTGGGAGAGATGGGTGACATAGTAAACAGTCTGACTCTTGTAAGAGAGAAGGGAGAGATAGAGACCATTTCGAGGGGAAGATTGTTCTTTGCATATAGAGAGTGTGGAATACCAGAGGACTCAATTATATTGTCAGCAGAGATAATTCTTAGAGATGGTGGAAAGGATGTCTCCATCAGGAGTATGAAGGAGTTAAAAGAATATAGAAAGAAATCTCAACCGTATGGTTATCCATCTGCCGGTTCAATATTTAAGAATCCCAAAGAGGATTCTGCGGGTAGGTTGATTGAGCTTGCGGGACTCAAAGGTCTGAGATTGAGAGATGCTGAGATATCCCAGCTTCATGCAAATTTTATAATCAACAGAGGGAAGGCTGACGCAAAATCGGTAATAAAATTAATTGATATAGCAAGGTCTGAAGTCCAGAAACTGTTTGGAGTCAGACTTGAACTGGAAATAAGACTTTTAGGGGAGTTTTAATATGAAGAAGAGATTATTACTTGTATTTGGTGGTAGGTCGGGTGAAC
>JBBISZ010000307.1:0-2458 GCA_037441045.1 Deltaproteobacteria bacterium
TCGTTCAATTTTTCTTTTGTGAGCTTGACATTATTTTCAAGAAGAATATTTGCCTTTCCTTCCTGTGTGTCAAAGAATCTCCAGCCAGCCTCTTCAAGGAGTCTGTTTATTTTTATTCTTGCTTTTGCCTCTTTCTCTGCCATTAATTTTTATATAGCAGATTTTTAGATACTATTCCATCCTGTAATTCGGTGATTCTTTCGTGATGATAACATCGTGGACATGGGATTCACGGTAGCCGGCATTTGTGATTCTGATAAATTTTGCCTTCTTTTTCAACTCTGGAATATTTTTTGCCCCCAGATAGCCCATTCCCGATTTTAACCCTCCTACGAGTTGATATATATTGTCCTTTAAGAACCCCCTGTATGGAACACGACCTTCAATCCCCTCTGGTACCAGTTTTTTTAAGTCTTCTACTTTTTCCTGTCCATATCTATCCTTTGAACCGCGTTGCATCGCAGAGATAGAGCCCATACCTCGATACAGTTTGTATGATCTGCCCTGATAAATAATCACCTCTCCTGGGCTCTCCTCTGTGCCAGCAAAGAGTGAACCTATCATTACAGAATCTGCCCCTGCAGATATAGCCTTCGTTATATCCCCTGAAAATCTTATTCCGCCATCTGCAATGACCGGAACTTTTTTCTTTTTTGCCACTGATGCGCATTCCATAATCGCAGTAATCTGAGGAACACCCACGCCTGCTACAATTCTTGTAGTGCATATTGAGCCGGGACCAATCCCCACCTTTATGCCATCAGCACCAGCATCTATTAGATCCTGTGCGGCCTCTTTAGTGGCTATATTTCCAGCAACCACATCAATCTCTTTGAATCGTTTCTTGATCTTCTTTAATGTATCCAGCACATTCTTTGAATGACCATGCGCAGTATCAATCACAATCAGATCCACACCCGCCGCCACCAGCGCCTCAGCCCTTTCCATCGTATCTCTGGATGTCCCCACAGCGGCACCGACAATAAGCCTCCCCTGACTATCCTTGGAGGAGTGTGGAAACATTACAGTCTTATCGATATCCTTTATTGTAATCAACCCCTTCAGCATATAATTTTTGTCGACTACTGGCAGTTTTTCAATACGATTCTTTCGCAGAAGCTCCTCCGCATCTTTGAGAGATATTCCCTCCCGTGCAGTAATTAGTTTACGAGTCATAACCTCACTTACAGGGATATCAAAGTTCTTCTGAAATCTTATGTCTCTGTGTGTAATTATTCCTATCAACTTCCCATTTTTAACCACAGGGATTCCAGATATCTGATAGGTATTCATAAGACTCAATGCATCAGAAAGCTTTTTATCAGGTTCTATTGTGATAGGATCGTTTATTGTATAACTCTCTGATTTCTTTACCTTATGAACCTCATCAGCCTGATCCAGAATACTGAGATTCTTATGAATAATTCCAATACCACCTTCCCTTGCCATAGCTATAGCTGTCTTCGCCTCTGTAACGGTATCCATTGCCGCCGAGACAATAGGGATATTCAACCTGATATTTCTGCTCACAAATGTTGATGTATCTACATCAGTCGGAAGGACATCAGAATATTCAGGGAGCAACAACACATCATCAAAAGTTAGAGCCTCTTTAAATTCTATATTCATCAATATTCCTCCATCTTGAAAAGATTTGATATTATAAAACCCCGCTTTTTACAATGAAAAAAGAGGACAAAAACCATAAGCAGAAAAAAATCTGGGAAGAGCCACAAAATATGTCTCTTGCCAGCCAAGGAGGAGCCTATAACACATGAGGGCACTAATACTCTTCTTTGATAACTTCTTCCTTTCTCTTCTTATACAACATAATCTCCATTACAGGACCGAGCAAAGTATATATACTGATGAGTGAAAATAGGGCAACAGGCAGACTTACCACCACTGAAACATATACAGTTGCCATTAGTATTAACACCGTAAATGAGAAGTTTCTCGGTGTCGGTCTTATATGCTTGAATGTTGGATACTTAATGTTACTCACCATCAAATATGAAACGATGGCTGCAAAGATAACAAGATTTAGTGGAGAATTCAGTGTAACTATTTCTGTAGCATTACGAGCACCATTCATCGTTAAAAATAGGGATACAATAATGCCCGCACCACCTGGAATTGGAAGCCCAATAAAATACTGAGAGGACTGCTTTGCATTCTTAAGGGCTATCACATTAAATCTCGCCAGTCTCAACGCTCCGCAGGTGCCAAACATTGCAGCAGCAGCTATACCAAGTACTCCAACATTATCCAGACCCCATTTATATAACAGGATAGCTGGAGCCACTCCAAAGGCTACAAGATCTGCAAGTGAATCCAGTTGCATTCCAAATAGGCTTTCAGTCTTTGTAAGTCTGGCAACCCTCCCATCCATTGAATCAAAAAGGATTGAAAAACATATTGCAATCGCGGCATTTATAAGCCCATGAAGTGTGCCGCT
>JBBISZ010000307.1:2468-3568 GCA_037441045.1 Deltaproteobacteria bacterium
ATGCAGATATAATAGCATAAATTCCCAGAACAAGACTCGATATCGTAAACAGATTTGGTAATACGTAAATTAATGATACTTTCTTCTTCACTAAATCTCCTTTCATAAAAAAACCGTTTAATATGTGTCAATATCTATGCCAGAAATTTATTTTTAAGCCAGATTGTAACCATTTGAAATGATTGCATATTTTACCCATATTCCCATGTTGACTCAACAAAAACTGCGAATTCTTGAGTCACTGCGTAAAATGTTACGCACAGAAGGCTTATTTTTTCACAATTTAGTTCCTCAAACATCAAAATTTAAGGTGGATATTGATATAAGTCCAGAGTTATCAACTATATAAGTGCCAGTTACTTTGTTGCCCTTATGCCAACATCGGTGCCGGTTACTTTTTGCCTGCTTTTTGTCCCGGGCAATTCTTTTAATTGTTTGATATTATGGAATAAAAGCTGACTTTTCAAACACCAGTGCCAGGTACAATTGTTTATAATTGAGGTTATTATTAAACAAAAAGTGCCAGTTACAATCTACTACCCAAATTACCAATTTGAGAATCTCCTATCTACAACCAATTTCCCTTGGTTAATAATAGGTGCAATAATTAGGTGCCAGTTACCTTGTGTCATTCCAAAATAACCTTAAACTCTTATCAACATCCAATATCTTAATCGTAAGTGCCAGTTACTTCAGGTTACCTATATTCTACTCGCCAACTTGTTGATATTATTGGACAAATATGAACAATTTTTCCTTTATTATGTTTATACTATATATTCTTTCCTTTATATATATCATATATACATGTGTATTATATTTTAACACTTTTCCATTATATCTTACTTTACAATTACAATATTATACAATTAGTGCCAGTTACAATTACAATTCAAATTCCCATTCCAATTCGATAACTCGATGTATTTAGACTGTTGTTAATAACCAACAATTAGAATGTCAACAGGTCCAGATAACTCAACAATATCGATGATAAAGCATTTCAGTAACAGAATTTATTATATATCTGGGATTTATCAGGTAAATCACTGCTGTCCAGAATAATTTTTAGTCATAAAATTTATCCTTATAAAACAATG
>JBBISZ010000308.1:0-3557 GCA_037441045.1 Deltaproteobacteria bacterium
TGTTGTAAAGGTAAAGGTGGCCAACGGCGGTGATAATCCCTATTATGGGCAGTTGGTTCTCTCAGAACAGAACAAAAATCTGGGTGTAAAGAGTTTAAATATACCACCTGATTCATCTGTAGAATTGGAATATCAACTTGATAATGACCTTGATAGCAGAGTTATAAGATATTTAATATTATCTATTGGTGGGGATGACTTTGATTATGATAATACTGAATACATATTATTCAGAGCGGGGAATAAGTATAAGATACTTCTGGTAAACGGAGAACCATCATCTATAGAGAATAAAAGTGAGGTTTATTATCTGAAAAAGGCTCTATCAATATATTTTGGAGATAGTGCACAGATAGTAACTGTACTTGAGGATATACTTCCTGAAAACTGTGAATTGTATGACATTATTGTATTCGCAAATGTTTCAAAAATAGATAGCGGCAATAGAGATATTTTGAGGGAATATATAAATTCTGGTGGAAGGGTATTGTTTGCTCTGGGCAACAGAATCAATCTGGAAGAATATAATAAGGGTGGTATTATTCCGGCTCAAATAAAAGGGCTTAATACACCTGATAAACCTGAAAATATTGTGATCTCTGATAATACATATTTTTCTGATATACCCGGACTATCTCAGTCACTTAAGGGTGTAAAGTTGAAATCATATTATGATATTATTCCGGATCATAATGCCAGAGTGATTCTTATGAGCTCTTCAGAAAGACCGATACTACTTACAGAAAAGATAGGGCAGGGTATGGTGGGGGTGCTGACCACGAGCATTGATATGGATATGAATGATTGGCCATTGAGGAAAAACTTTATTCCATTTGTGGCTAAGGTCTTTAGAAGTATGATTGAAGGGATTAACAGCAGAATTACAATTTATGCAACTCCCGAACAGGAGATATTGGTTCCTGTTTCATCATGCAAAAATGAAAAGATAGTGCTTAAAGGTGCAAAAACTATAGAGAGAGATATATTATGTCAGAATAGTGATCTTCATAACACTGTTGCAAAATTTGTAGCTCCATCAGATACAGGTTTCTATCTTGCCAGTTTACAGGGTCTCGAGTTAGTGATTGCGATCAATGCAGATAAAACGGAATCTTTATTGAAAAATATTGAAATTTCTGAATTAAAAAAGGTGCCATCAGGAGAGCAGGGCAGGTTTATCAGGCTATCAAAATTTAGCAGTTCAGAGGATAGGGCTTATTTATTAGAACTCCTTCTTATCCTTTCAGCCCTTGTACTTATGCTTGAAATGGTCGTTATGAATAAGAAATAGTGCATGACAATTAAAAAAACAATTTTTCTGGATAGATTATGGTTTGTGATATAAAATATATTTGTAGTAAGTAATGAAATTGTGTTATTCTATCTATATGAGATATCTTATTCTAATATTATTAATTTTTTCTATTCCAATCTTTGCGTTTTCGCAGACTGCACCTCAATACTTATTGGATGGATCCAATGTAATCTGGTTTGTTCAGATAACTGATACGCATGTAGACTCAGATGCTCTTAAATATTATAAAGATTATTTCATGTGGGTCTTAAATGAAGCAGTCCCTGTAATAAATCCATTTTTTATAGTGGTGACAGGGGATTTAACAGATTCTACAAAGTCCACATTTCCTTACTATGGTTCAGGCCCACATGAAGAGGAATGGCTAAAATACAAAAATCTGTATTTAAACGCGATGATGACTCCGAGCTTTTATTATGATGTACCCGGAAATCACGACGCTTACGGAGATGGACAGCTGGCATATTATTTAAAATATTCTCTTCAGGGTTCATTTACAAATAGCACCCAACAATCATGGTATATTGACAATGGCAGGGCAATATATCACTTCTTCTCTGCTGCGACACCGGCAAACGATGGAAAGCAATGGCCTTCAGATAACCAGGAGTTTACTGATGAGGAGTTGATACAGATAGATAGATTCTTAAAGGAAAAAAAAGATGCAGATATGAGGATTGTATTCGGTCATCACGATTATGAAAAAGAAGATGTAAAAAACAAGGATAGATTTCTGATCCTGTTAAAGGATTACGGTGTTTCTTATTATGGTCATGGACATGAGCATGATTATGGTTTTAGAATAGGGGATGGGAAAATAATTAAATACAGGCTGGATTCACTCGGCCAATCTGAGGGGAATAATGTGGCAGTATGGGCAATAGATAATTTTGGAGTAACAATTAAGACATATAAGGCTATGTCTATGTTCCCTGCAGCAATTATTACGGCTCCTGCTGATGTAATACTTGATGATCCAAAAAGTAAAATTGAAAATCCTTATATACCACCAGTGTCCAGAAATTGCACCAATGCACCTGTAAGGGCACTGGTCTTTTCAAAGGCAGATAACCCTGATGTTAGTTTCAGTATTGATTCTGATCCTGAAATAAAAATGGTCAGGCGAGAAAATAATCCCCAGCAGTATAGGGGATATTTTGATGCAACCGGATTATCAGTTGGACTGCACTCTATTACAGTTAGGGTCGTTACAGATTCCTCGGCCAGGACTACCAATGAGTTTTATGTCGCAGATATACCCTGTGAACTGGGCAAAGAGGATCCAGACGAGATTATTGATGTAGATGCAGGGTATGAAATTGATACGCATTATGAGGATATCAATGGCACTGACGAAATTGTTATTGTTGATCAAGGTTACGAAGATGTGTTAGAAACCGAAGATTCAATAGATGATATTCAGGATAGTGTGGAAGATTTATATGTAATTGCTGATGAGGTACAGGACATTGAAAAAGTGAATGACACAATGCTAAATGATAAAGGGACAATAAACGATCTGATAATCTCAAAGCCCGATTCTGGGTTTCAAGATGAGTTACAGGATTCTGGATGCAGTTGTAATTTGCTCTTCTGAATTGCTTGTTAATAAATATCAATTATTTCCACGCCTATTTGGGCTTTAATATATTCGTTTTCTATTGTAAATGAATTGTTTGTCAGTTCAATATAGTTACTGTATGAAATAAGTTCCTGATGTATATCGAATGACCATTCTTTGATATTATACCTTGGATAATAATCTACCTCCAGAAGAACAAATTTTAAAAACAATTTATCCATACCATCAAATACAGGACCTTCAAATAAAGGCAGGTTTATCGTCTTCTGTTCTCCTTCATTCATTATAAAAAGGTCTGAACTTCTATGTTCAACAGAGGCGATGTGAACTGTTGTATCAATTCCAAAGTTGGTTTTTATGTATGGATTATATTTTACCTCTACATAAGGTGATATCTCTGCAGGAGGAGTTCCATGTTCACCATCAAATGGCTTATGGTTCTCTCTGTCCTTTTTGAGGGTTACATCCAGAAGATTTATTTTTGCCCGTCTCTTGTGAAAGAGTCCAGCAGTTGCAAGAATCGCAGCGCCATCTGTCTCAGGTAGGGTCATATGATATACATAATTAAAGGCTTTTGATGCAATAATTTTCTTAATATCTGCTGTAAAAAATGCGCCAGTATCTTTTTGTGAATGAAAGAATTAATCAAGTGTGTACATT
>JBBISZ010000309.1:0-3471 GCA_037441045.1 Deltaproteobacteria bacterium
CTTGAAAATCGCCTGTTTTACATTCTTTCTAACAGAATAGGTACAGAGAGAATGGGAGAAAAATCGCTTAGATTTATTGGTAAGAGTGAGGTAGTTGCCCCCGATGGAGACATCCTTGTTAGAGCAGGAAGCGATTGCGAGGGTGTATTTGAAGTTGAAATAAATCCATTTGAGTCGCGAGATAAGAACATTACACCTCTTAATAATATCTTTGAAGACAGACGGTGTGATATATATTCAGAAAAATTACTGAAGAAATAGCGGAGGTAGAAATGAATATAAGATTCCATTTTGAATATCTATTTGACAAATCCCTTATGGAAAATAGATTTGATGAGAAAGAATTAGATAAAATCACAGCATTGTCCAGAAGTGCAAGAGAGTCTGTATTAAATGACATAAATTCAAATAAGCTCGGTTTTTCCGGTATAATAGATAATGAACAACTACTTGATGCCTCAATGAAACTCGCTGAGGAGTTCTCTTCAAAATACAGGAATCTGGTACTTGTAGGAATTGGAGGCTCAGCACTCGGTCCAAGGGCATTATTTAAGGCTCTAAGACACCCATTTCATAATTTTATCAGCAATAAAAAAAATGAAAGAGATATGAATCTATTCTTTCTTGAAAATGTTGATCCCGACACATTCAGTACAACCTTTGATATACTGAATTATAAAGATACTGCATTTGTAGTAATTACAAAATCGGGTTCAACAGTTGAGACAATGTCTCAATTTATGATATTGCGAAAAAATCTTATAGATAAATTCGGAGAGAATGGATACAGAGAAAGAATGATAGCAATCACTGATCCACAAAAGGGGACACTTCGAAATATCGTAAAATCAGACAGATTATGTTCACTCCCTGTACCAGAAAACATTGGTGGGCGATTTTCTGTCTTTTCACCAGTGGGGATTTTTCCTGCCGCATGCTGTGGAATAAATGTAAAAAACCTCTTAAAAGGTGCCTCGGAAATGAATAAAGAGATACTGAATTCTACTCCTGAGAATGATAAGGCACTCCGTTTTTCTCAACTAATGTATATTGCTCACACTGTATATAAAAGAAATATTCTTATTGTGATGCCGTACAAAGATTCACTTCTGGATGTGGCAGAGTGGTTTCAGCAGCTCTGGGCAGAATCACTCGGAAAAGAAAAAAATATCAGACAGGAGATTGTGAATACTGGTACCACACCGGTAAGATCACTCGGAGTAATAGATCAACATTCACAATTACAATTATATATTGAAGGTCCGCAGGATAAAGTAGTAATGATAATTGGTGTTAATGAATTTAATAACTTCGTAAATATTCCTGAAACACTTAGGGAATTTCCTGACATCTCATATCTTTCCAATCACTCATTAAATGAGATTATCAATCTTGAAAAGGATGCAACCATTCACTCACTACTCAATGCAAAAAGACCCGTATTTGAAGTTGTATTAAATAAAGTAAATGAGGAAAATATTGGGGCTCTAATGTTATTCTTTGAATATGCTACCGCTTATGCTGGAGGGCTTTATCAGATAAATGCATTTGATCAGCCCGGGGTGGAACACGGGAAGAAATTACTTTACAAAGCACTCAAAAAACCGGGATATTAACCTGCAACTTCTCAATTGTTAAGTAATATAAAGGTCAAATACCTTCATCACTTTTATATCTGTTTTAGTATTTCAAGGTCTATCCAGTGAATTGATACTTTTATCCTCCAATATTTCTGCTTTAATACAACAACACATCCTGAAGGCTATTTTCACTCAATAGATCTTTAGAAAAATTGAAAATGTTTTCTTAACTCTTAAAAATAACTCTTAACTCTTCAATCAGTTCTTTTGAACCTACAAAAAGAGTACTTCTCTGATGATGATGAGATGGAACAATATCCAGAATATTCTCCCCTTTTTCATTGATAGCCGCACCATCTGCCTCTTCACACATAAAAGCAACCACATTAGCCTCATACATCAATCTCAACTTACCTTCGGGTCTGTTCTTCTTCGGATTGGGATGATTTACAATAGCGGGATACATAAAGAGTCCACCATTTGTTAGTATTCTATGAAAATCTCCGGCAAGCGCACCAAGATATCTAAAAGCATATCTGGCTTCATTTTGTTCAATCCATTTTCTTACCTTTTCGGAATAAGTATGAATATTAGCCGGATTAAAAGACAGCTCCCAGCTCTTCTTATCCTGGGGGAGTTCCATCCTGGTAGGTTTTACATAGTTCATTACCTCATCAATATGAAATCTAAAACAACCAGTGTTTTTAAGGGCAATGGTAAATGTACCTGTTGGAATTACAAACATTCCAGCACATATATAATCCCTACCTTTTCTCAAATGCATGTCCTCATCACCCTCAAGATTTCTTTTTGCTATACCAAACAAAAATCCTATAGGTAGATTGTGTGGCACATTTGACGAACCATCCATCGGGTCAAAGTATATAAAGTATCTACCATCAGGATTAATTACAATAATTTCATCGTTTTCCTCTGAAACTGCACTGATAACCCTTCCAGACTTTTTTAAATAATGTATTACAACTTCATTGGCAATCTGATCCATTTTCATCACATCTTCACCCTGAACATTTACAGAACCAGCAAGTCCCAGATTTCCACGCAAAGCCCCTGTCAGATAGTAATATTGAATTCGCTTGGCTGAATTTAGAATAGCATTCATAAGGATCAAAAAATGATATGTTCTTTTATGTCTTTCCTGATGTTCCAGCAAAAAGTCCATAAAAGTCTGCTCAAAGTGAAGCATGCATAACCTCCCTATTTGGACTTCAAATATATCACAATTCGTATTATAATCAACCCCCCTATCCAGAATTATATTTTAATTTTTAATGGAAAATTATTAGAAACTCTGAATTAACATCTCTTTTTCAATATCTTCAAATATTTTACCGAATTTGAGCCCCATCCCAGGAGGTAGATTCGGATTGTTGCTAAACTCTCTCTTCCATACAACCTCAGATGGTATAACAAATTCCTGACCGGATACCATTGACTTCCACCTTACCTTCACAATTTCTCCAATTGAAAGAGGAGAATAGGTCTTTATAAAAAGTCCACCCTGTCCAATGTTCAATACCTCAACATACATCGTGATAGATTTAGCCTCACACCAGCATCTACTTTTGACATTAAATCTCTTAAATCTTCTTCTTTCGAAATTATTATCTTTATTATCCACTCTAACCTCCCCGAAATTAATTATATAATAGTGAGGTAAATCACATTTGTCAATTTTTTGAAAAAATCTTAAGACGGATTTTAAGTAAAATACCTTATTTTTCACTACCTTCATTTTCCGTACTTTAAGTAATTTAATGAATAAATATTGGTATTTTATTGTAATCTGCAAAGGTTTAAAATAGTATTACCATTCACATCTGTCCAGAATAAATTTTGCAAAGGGAGCCTCAAAGCGATGTTATTCTGT
>JBBISZ010000310.1:0-3467 GCA_037441045.1 Deltaproteobacteria bacterium
AAAAATGAGTTATAAAAGGTCATATTAATAGAATAGCAGGCATAAGCCAGTATAAAAAAGGTCATTGAGAATAAGAGGGTACCTCTATCTGAAAAGAATAATAAAAAAGTAGAGAATATTGAAATAGCCGAGAAGATAATAAATAAATGTTTTCGCTTCATTGAGATATCTGAATATGTCCCGAGAATAGGGGATAAGATTACCGCAAGTGACATCGCTATTGATGTAGATATGCCCCAGAGGAGATCCCCTGTTCCACCAGTATCCTTTGCTACTATCTCTTTGAAGTAAATTATAAAATATGCTGTTAGTATGACCATTGAAAATTGAGCCATACCAAAATCGTAAAGTATCCAGCTTAATATATTAGTTTTTTTCATAAATCAGTTGGGGTTATTGAGTACTTTATTGTTGTAATGCCGTTCTTGAGTCCCGATAATTCAATTACATACGAACTCTCCTGAAAATGACCTTCTCTAAATTGATAATCTATTTCTGGTTTTATGAGGCTAAATTTGCTCTTTTGGTCTACATCTATAATTAACTCTATTCTGTAATCTATATTTCTGTCCGTTGAAATATTAAGAGTATAATTGAAATTCTCTCTCGTTAGTTTAATATCAAAATTATCATTATTAAATTTTATATTTCTGGCTTCAAGAAATTCCCAATTATTCGGCAGGTGTGGTCTGAGAGTAATTATTTTTTCTGATTGTGAAATCCTGAAACCTATCAGGTAGTCAATGATTGAGTATAGATTAATACCACCTTCCCATGGTCTGAATCTTGCAGTATAGTCTCCCTGTTTGCCGTTTGGGTCATATATAAGAGAGATCGTATCTCTATTGTCATAAAGTAAATATTCTCCGTAGTTCCCTGAGCTATCTGCATATTTTACCATTTGATTAAAGGCATCATTTTTTTCCGTATGATTGTTTTCTGTAAGAGAGGCGAGGGTATACCCTGACAACATCCCGGTGAGTATCCCTTTTCTAACTTTAATTCCAAGGAAATCTTTATATTTGCTATTTATCGGGCTCAAAAGCACGCCTTTATCTGCATGAATTTTTTCAAAGAGGCATTTAAGGCTTTTTGTTGCGATATCTTCACTGTAATATTTATTACCTAAAAATGAAAGCGTAAGGGATTCGTCTTCAAATGGAGCGGCATATGGCGTGAGCGTTTCTCTCTCAATAAATGCAGATATACAACCATCGGGCAATACAAAATGTTTGTAAAACCCGTCTTCTACTTTTTTAAGTAATTCTTCAATTTTAGCAATATCTTCTGTCTCTCCTGTGGTCTTTATGAGTTCTATCAGTCCCTTTGCAGCCCTGATAAATAAAATACTTGAATTTGGTGAATATGATTTTGTGTGATGTTCGTATTCTAAGGGAAGTCCAAATGCAGCATTCATTGCGGCCCTGTAGGTCTCATCCCCGCTATATGGGAGAAGTCCTTCTGCTGAAATCTCCTGTTTTAATAAAGCCCTTTTTAGCAACCCGATCTGTTCTTTTGCAAGTTGAGTTTCTCCTGTATATTGGTAATATAAATGATGATAGATCGGTATATGACTCGGACCCTCGGCTGCAGTTCTCCCGGATAGAGGTGGCATATTATCCCAATCTAAAACGGTGTATTGAGTCGATGTATCAATATCTGCCCTGTATGAATTTGCAATATCTCCTGTTTTGAGAATGGCTTTATAAAGATAATTTAAGATCCTGTTTACATCATCAAAGGCTCCAATAGATAGGAACCCAACGACAAATCCCATAAGATCTCTTGTCCAGACTCTGGTATATTCTGACATTGGACAGGCTGCGCCATATTCGGTAGTCTGAACTTTGAGAGCGAGTTTTAATCCATCAATAAGGTCATTTATCATTCTATCGGGCGTGATTATCTCTGTTGTAGTTTCTGTCCATCTTTCATAGTTTATTAATGTCTCATCTATCAATCTGTCAATGTTGATAGAGTTTTTTATAATATTTACAGATGTGAGGATTTCAGAGTCTTTCTCCGTTGCATAATGTATTAATATAAGTGTCCTTTCGTTAGATTTTTCCAAACCTTCAATTTTTATTCCATAGCCATTTTCATCGTAAAATATGCTTGAGGTTTCACCCGAATTTATGAAGAATGATATCAGACTGTATTTTTCCCTGTTTTCAATCATTAGATTGTTTTCGTATCTCTGTGCATTTGCAGTTTTTAGTCTTATTGTAATGTCTGAACTGGCATAAGATAAGTTTTTGATATTGATAATCCTGATGAGGCATCTACTGAAGATCGGGTCTTCTGATGATATCAGTGGTGTAAAGTCCAGAATCTCTGAATAAAGGGTATCGGATTTTTCAAGTATAACATTGAAAGGTCCAGCAAGACTTCTTAGAATATATTCATTTTTCCATCTGACCTCTGAATCATTTTCATAAAATATCAGAGATAAATCTCCAAAGAATCTATCATCCTTTTCATAAGTTGGTCCTATAAGACTATGAATAGTATTTAATGGATAGGTGAGCCCCGAGAAGCCGAAGACTTTACCGTTTCCTATACCGAATGAGCCAAGTTCTCCACCATAGGGCTTATTTGCTATTGTTGCCTCAGTGTGCCATACGCTTATTTTCAGGCGATCTCTGTATTTTGATAGAAATGCTGTGATAAGTTCAGGCGGTTCTTTATATGGGAATATATACACCTCAGGAGTTGAAATGTCTGTTAGGGCATCTATTGTTGTGTCTTCTAAGGAATTGAAATTCTCCACTCTTGTCTCACAGGAGATCAGAAGAACAGCAAAAATATGAAAGAATATGATAGGGAAAAATAAAAGATTTTCTTTTTGCAACGGAATTCTCCTTTCAAAATTCAAACCAGAATATAACATAATGAGGATTCTATTTTCAATTGATTTGTTTTGCTATTAATTATGGTTTAGAAAATATAATTTTATTTGACAATAATAATTAAATAAACTAAATCTTGCAAAGTCTTATGGAGCAAAATATAGAGGAACTCAATACATTTATTGATAAATTAAAAGAAATTTTTCCTGATAGAAGAACTGCAATTATGCCCGCACTCAGATTTGCACAGGAGAGATTTGGGGTTATATCTGATGAGATTGTGGAGAAGATTGCAACAAGAATCGGAATAGAACCTGTAAAAGTGCTCTCAACTGCAAGATTCTATCATTTTTTTACTGAAAAGGGGCTGGCAAAGTTCAGGATAGAGGTCTGCTGTTCTATCTCCTGTTCGCTTCTGGGTTCTGAGCATGTTTATGACTATTTGAGAAGAAGGCTTGAAATAAAAGATGGTATTTCTTCAGATGGTCTGTTCTCATTATCAAGGGTGGGTTGCCTTGGAAGCTGTGGTACTGCACCAGCAATGCTGATAAATAATGTTCTATTTGAAAATCTCACTTTTGAAAAGATAGACAGGATAATAGAAGGACTTAAGGGTGG
>JBBISZ010000311.1:0-3449 GCA_037441045.1 Deltaproteobacteria bacterium
TGAAAAGGCCTTACAAAAGAAGAAAGAACAGGAAGAAGAAGAATAATGTCACCTCTATACATTGTCGGAACACCACTTGGTAATCTTAGCGATATTTCACAAAGGGCGATAGAGACACTAAAAAAATCAAATCTCGTACTATGTGAATCGGGTGAACGGGCTTCTATATTACTCAATAGATTCGGAATATCAGGTATAAAAATAAGGACATTTAGAGAAGAAAATAAGAGAACAATTACACCAGAAATAATTAGACTATTAAAAGAGGGAACAACTATTTCTCTTATATCTGATGCTGGTATGCCTTCTATATCAGATCCTGGCTCCTATTTAATTGATGAGGTGTTTAGAAACTCAATAAATATTTACTGTGTCCCCGGGCCAACAGCATTTGCATCATCGCTGGCTATAAGTGGATTTTCTGCCAATGAATCGGTATTTTTGGGATTTTTACCCAGAACAAAATCCGAGATAATCGAAAAAATTAATTTTTTCAGGCAGAGAGATATTATTATTGTGTTCTATGAATCTCCAAAGCGAATTATAAATACTCTAAAGATACTAATGGAAATAGACCATGATTCACAGATTCTTATTGCAAGGGAGATGACAAAACAATATGAAGAGTATCTGAGAGGCAGACCTGAAACACTAATTAATTTACTTATTTCAAGACAGATTAAGGGTGAAATAACGGTAGTATGTAAGCCTTCAGTAATAATTAATGACATTAAAAAATACGATAAAAGGTTGCTTAACATATTAAAAGAAGAAGGTATTGGCACAAAGAATATTGCAAATATAATATCAAGGTATTACAATGTCTCTGCACGGAGCGTCTACAATGAGATTCTTGCACTTAAGAAAGATTAATTTAGTACTCTTCTCTGCGATGATAATATGCCTCTGCTCTCCTGATGAACGGGGAGGAATAAACACGAGCATCAAATTTCTTTATGAAGATTGCCTGAATGAACCACTAAAACACAATACTTACATACCTTCCAATATCACAAAGCTAAAAGTAGTTCTTATGAAGAACAACCTTAAAATAATTGAAAGCGAATATTCAAATAATGAATCTCAGACTTCCATTGTAATTCAGAATATACCGCCTGACAATGGCTATGATTTATATGTTAATGCATATACAAAAGATGGTTCCATCTGGTCAGGTTTTGCCCAAAACTTAGAAATAAAGGAAAAATCCAAAACATTCGTTCAGATTAATTTGACAAAAGAACTCTCTCTCACATGCACAGATAATATGAATAAGGAGAGATTTTTACATAGTTCTGAACTCCTGAATGACGGTAGAGTACTAATCTTTGGAGGCGCTTCAGTTTCAAATAAGGAATTAGATCTATATCACATAGAGGCTACTGAAAAAGTAGAAGTCTATTATCCTTACAAAATAGAATACGCAAATAATGTGAATCCTTCAGAAATCTCAGGTAGCTTCTCTACCCTCAAATCAGGAATGATATCAGGTAGAATTGGCTACATATATGAAAAACTTCCTGACGGAAAGATTTTAATCGCAGGTGGCATCAATAAAGCGACTTTTAGAAAAAATCCTGATGGTTTTTTTATGTGTCTTGATGACAATACAGTTTTTATTTACGATATAGAAATATTTGATCCTGAAAAAAATTCGTTTAATACCGTAGGGAGATTGAGTTCTCCAAGAGCATTTGCCAGTTCTGCATTTATAAACAATAAAATTTATATTATTGGAGGCATAAACTCAGACTTTGACTGCAACAATGTTGTAAATGCTGGTTTAAACCCTGATGTCGCAATTATAGATCTGTCCAGCCCTGCTTCTATAAAAGTAACGGAAAAAAGCAACGCAGATACAGCATTTATATCTCCTGCAAAAATCAAGTTATCTGAAAATAGATTTTTATTTTTTGGAGGAAATCAGGATTATGGAATAATACTGGAAACTGACGGATCAATAAAAAAAGTTAATTTTATAGTTTCTCAGGATTTTAACAATGATAAACCGCAAATTCAATACCTTCCATACATATTTACAATAAAACAGGGGGGATTATATTTGAGCGCAGGTGGATATTATAAAGATATTTTAAGCAGATTTTTCATAAAATACCTTTCTGATAAAGATATAAGAATTGAAAAAGATCCCGACCAGAATGACCTATTATTTGGATCAGGTTATGCACAGTATGGTAATTATTTATTTCAGATTGGTGGTATAATGAGCCTGCCATTTACAATTAGCGATAGTATTATTATAAGAAGACTTTCTGAAAATGGCTATACTGTTGTAAAAAGCGATGTATCGAAAGTAAACAAATTGACACTCGAAAGGGCATTTTCCTCAGTCACATACATAGGTAACAATAACTTACTTATCACAGGTGGAATCAAATTTAACCAGGCTAATGATGCAATTATCTTAAATATGGGTGAGATTTATAACGGGAATGGATTACCTGAATGATTTAATTACCCATCATTGACTTTTTTTACTGCTGAACTTCATATAAAATATTGAAAAAACGATTCCGATTTCATAAAGAATAATTAATGGGAGGCTTAGCATTATTAAAGTAATTGCATCTGTTGTAGGTGTTACAATAGCGGCAAAAATAATAATAACCACAATTGAGTAGCGCCTGTATTTTCTAAAGAAATCAATGGATAAGATATTCAGAACTATCAAAAAAAACATTATAAGGGGTAGTTCAAAAAGTAGCCCAAATATAAGCAGTAGTGAAATTGAGAGTGAAAAATACTCGTTTATAGTAATTATTGGACTCAGATAATTGGCTCCAAAACTTAGAAAAAACCTGAAGGCATTTGGAAAAATAAGGAAATAACCAAACAAAGCCCCGCCAATGAAGAACAATGAACCAAAAAGGACAAACAAGACTGTAAATCTTCTCTCATTTTCATAGAGGGCGGGTCTAATAAAAAGCCATATTTGATACAGGATAACCGGGCTGGCTATAAATATCCCCGACACAAATGCAAGTTTCATAAATAGGAAGAAAGGCTCGGCAATGCCAGTAAAATAGAGATTCTTTCCTCCATCTGGAAGAACATCCTGAAGTGGCTTAAATAGTATTCTGAATATCTCTTCAGATAGAAAATAAGATATAACGAAGCCAATTAGTATTGCAATCACCGAAATTATCAATCTCTTTCGAAGTTCTTTTATATGAACAAGAATAGGAACTTCACTATCCTGCCCTGTCTGTTCCATCCTCTTTTGTTCTCCCATCCACTATATCACTCTTTGAATCTCCTGCTTCTTCCTTATCAACCTTTTCCTTTAATATATCATCGATCCCCTCTTTCATAATCTCATTTTTTATATTTTCCTGAGCCGATTTTATCTCCCTATAAATCTTCCCCAATCCTCTGGTAAACTCAGGAATCTTTTTATGATCAACAAGTAACAATATTACAATAATTAT
>JBBISZ010000312.1:0-3438 GCA_037441045.1 Deltaproteobacteria bacterium
AGGAGTCACACTCTTATTTAACGCATCCGCTCCCGTATCCATGTACTCGTTGGTTTTTATATCTGCTTTCAGTAAATAAAATGTATTACCGTTTGGTTCTGTTCTATACAGATTGTATGAGACGGCATTTTTAATTTTATCCCACTTTACCGAAACAGAGTTCAGAGTATCTTTGATCTCGGCTATAGCCTCATAAGATTGAGTGGTTTCAATGTTGGCTGTGACTGAAGTTACGATATATTTGTAAATACCCGTCTGTAAATTTGCACCATTTGAGTTTCTGGATATGGCATTGAGTCTGGAGGGCGCAGGGGTGAGTATTCCCTCTCCATCATCGTTGAAAACAACACCATTGACACCTGTTGCTATAAGTCTTTCTGAACCGGCAATACCATCAGCAGCAGGGCTCCTGTATATGTTGTAATAAAGTGCTCCGGGGACTGGTATCCATTGCAGGATAATTGTTCCTGAACTGTTTGGCACAATTATCTCTCTTGATGGTAGAGATTCACCATCCTCAAACACCGCAGAAATTCTATAGTACCACGACCCATAAGGTAGAGATCCCGATAGGGAAGAGAATGATGGCCTTACTGGTTTTGGTGCATCTGATTTGCTATTGACCTTTGCAATTTCAATTGTATTAAGAGCGCTTGTGCCATCAGAGCCACCTATCGTGATAATCCTGTCTCTAATTTTAACAAGTTGAAAGTCCTGTCTCTTTGTTGTGAGTGTTACAGTCTCTCTCCTTTTTGTTTCAGGGTTGAACTGCATTGCCTTTTTGAATTCTCCAAGCTCACCGCTCAAAGCCACGGGTGCAATCTCAACTGAAGATAGAACATCCACAAGGTTATTCCCGCCTGCAACCATTATATAAGGATTTTTGTATTCATCCCTGTAATAGACTGATGAATGTCTGAATCTGCTCTCAATTAATTTTGCAGAGATATTAGACCACTGTGTAAGTTTCCCCTCTGCGCTCGACATAATCTGAATAGCATAATAAATATCATACTGTCCATCGGGGTTTACAACCTTTATCGGATAATATCCGAGACCCAGTTGGTTTGGAGATATTACAGCATCTATCTGGTCTGACTTTACAGTTTTTACTGTCAATTCAATTTCTGTATTGTTGGAGAGAGCATAGAGTTTTAACCCTTGAGCAAAATTTTCACCCATTACAACAAACGGGTCTGCCCCTGTATTTGAAGGCATTCTATATGGATTTACTGCTGTTATCAGAGGAGAAGGAATAGTAGTAACCGTAAATTTCTCATACAGACCGCTCTGTTTATCAGGATTTATGACCTCTACAATATAATCTCCAGCAGGCATTTTGTAGGACTCTGTTGGCGCTACTGCGGTCAGGTTTTTATCTGAATGAAAGCTTACGGAAGGGGAGATAAAATAAAGATTTGAATTTGTCTTGCTTATAAATCTGACAGATGGTGTGGAGACAAAATTCTCACCATAAATAGTTACCATAACATCGGAGCTTTTCCCATCCAGCGGATCTCCATTAAAACCTGTTTTGGGTTCTATATCTGTGATAACCGGTGGTGGATTTATAAGGACTCTAAATGCCTGTTTTAGCACCCTGAAATCATTGTTGGGATTTACTACCTTTATATCATAAAGTCCCAGAGGTCTATTGAGATTTGCAACCAGAACACCATTTATTGTGGATGATGAAATCTCATTTAACTGAGCCTCCTCTTCATAAACGGGGTTCTGATTTTCGTTTATAAAATAAACCTTTAGCCCTTCCTTGAAACCCTGACCGGATATAATGAAAGTAATATCAAGTCCTCTATAACCCGCCTCAGGAGTTATAGAAACCACTTCAAATATCTCAGGAGTTACATCTTCAAGATTTTCTCCATCATGGTAGCTTATATCAGAGACATCACCCGTTGTACCATCATGATGAATCAAATCTGAAACCACATCTGTCAGTGAATCTGGACTAATATCAACTGCTGTATCACCTGATTCCGAACTGCTCGCATCTTCACCGCAGGAATATCCTGATGCAAGGAGGGCGATCAAAATGAAAAATAAAACAAATGATTTAATGAATTTCATATTGCACCTCCTTAATGATTATAACACCAGAAGTTTATCAATGTTTCACCACTCATATAAATACATATTAATGTCATATAAAACGAGGCATTATTTTTTAAAAAATAGGCTAAAGAAATATTGTTGTTGATGATATAAGTACCTTTTAGGGATGGCTGAGTTTGAAATATTGTGTATATTTTTTCATTGAACATTAGACAATAAATTATCTTTCAGGAGGTTTTGCTATTTTCCGGGAATTCTACGCTATATTTTTTATCAACTGGAAAGGGATTCAAAATACTCCTCTATTCTCCTTTTTAAGACATCCACATTTGTTATTTTCATAAGTTCAGCCCTTATAAGAGATGCATTCTTAAAGCCTTTGAGATACCATATAAGGTGCTTTCGCATCTTTATAACCTCTCTTTCCGGGCGTTCTGAATTATTCACTGCATATTCAATATGACTCAGAATAGTATTCTTAACAATCTCAGGTTTAACAATAAAATCAGGCTCAAGTATCTCTCTAATTACAAACGGTCTGCCTAAAAGTCCTCTGCCTATCATAACTGCGTCACAGCCTGTCTCCCTCTTCATTCTTAAAAAATCATCTCTACTTTTAACATCCCCATTGCCGACGACCGGTATTTTTACAAGTTCTTTTACAATTTTTATATGAGACCAATCAGAATACCCCGAAAATGCCATTGCCCTCGTCCTTGGATGGATTATAATATAATTTACACCCTCGTCTTCAGCCATTCTGGCAAATTCAGAAAAGTTTATACTCTCTTTATCCCAGCCTGATCTGATTTTTATTGAAACAGGCAGAGCCGTCGCCTTTCTTACAGCCCTTACAATTTCGGAGGCAAGTCTTAAATCTTTCATCAGTGCCGCACCCGAACCGGAACCCACAACCTTTCTTGCAGGACAGCCCATATTAATATCAATCCCTATTGGATTTATCTCATCTTCAACTATTTTTGCAGCCTTTGAAAATTTTTCAGGCTCTTTGCCAAAGAGTTGAACGATCAAAGGACCTCTATCAATCTCTCTCTCTATAAGACTCAGGTTCTTCTTCTTTGCAACTACAAGTCCCGTTACATTTATCATCTCTGTAAAGCATATTGATGCACCATTTTCTCTAAGAATTAGCCTGAATGGGGCGTCCGAAATCCCCGCAAGAGGTGCTGGAAGGACTTCAACATTTATACCGTTTATAGAAAGCATTGTATATCATCTCCAGATTCATCACCTGTTAGGGCAAATACAAGTGCACGGCATCCTATGCATTCTTCAAATCCACAGACCGCGCATGTATCTCCGACAAGTCGCTTTTTTATCTCATCTATCTCATAATGTCCGAGG
>JBBISZ010000313.1:0-3424 GCA_037441045.1 Deltaproteobacteria bacterium
GATACAGACAAAGGTGGAGAGACAGAAGGAGGAGAATCTTCAGGCTGTTCGTGCAATGTAATTGAATAGCCGAATAATAATACACAAAGATTATTTTTATTTGAATCTTACAAACCTATCATCAGATAGGTGCAATGGTATCTTTGAGCCGTCCTTCCATCTTTTGTCAAAATAGTGTTCATCAGCATAGGCAGTTAGTACCTTTCCAATAAAGATGTATGATTCACCAGCCTCAACTTTCTTAACCAGTTTGCATTCCAGATGACCTATACATTTATTTATGACAGGAGCCTGCACCATCCTGCCCTTTGAGACTTCAAGTCCCATCTTCTGCAACTTGTCGATTCTTCGTCCTGAGAGTGTCCCCGCCATCATAACCTCTTTTAGCATGGAATAATCAGGTATATTAATTACAAACTCTTTTGAGTCATTGATAAGTTCAGATGTATACCATTCTTTTACAACACAGATCAGTAGAAGGGGTGGATCAATTGAGACCGGAGTCATCCATGCACAGGACATCACATTTTCTTTCCCATTTGTTGACCTACTTGTGATGAGCGCTACTATCTTTGGATGTAAAAGTTTATATGTATCTTTGCTTCTAATCTTTCTTTTCATCAACACCTCCAAAAGCATCTCTAACAAACAAATATTAAGCCAAAATAGTAAATAGTCAAAAAATTGACCATATTAATTCCACGGTAGGTTAATTCCGCAAGTCTCAAGATACAAGTCTCAAAATATAAGGTTAGTGGTAGTGATATTACACATATATAAAAAATCATTAAAAAAAACCTATCTACCTGTCTACTGATTTTTGTTGAAATAAAAAAGCCAGATAGATATAATATGAGTATGAAGACTGGAACATCATCATTAAAGTTTTTATTTCTCTATCTACTTTCAACAATCCTTTTGACCTGCTCTCAGGATTTTTATGCCGATATACCCTGTGTGGCAAACTCAGATTGTCCAAAGGGATACCATTGTGAGGCAAATGAGTCAGGTTCAATGGTATGCGTAGAGGGAGAGACAGAACAGGTAGCAGGCATAACAGTATTGCCTGATGAGATTAAATTTGGAGATGTACAGCTGAGAGATAAGAAATCTGAAGAGATCTCTATTACCAATAAGAGTGCCTCAAAGGCAAAAATAAATATTGCACTGGATTTTGCCAATAAGACAGATGAAATCACCCTCGAGAAAAAGAACCTTTCAATCAACTACAATGAGACTGCCAAAATAAAAGTAACCTATTCACCTAAAAAGATTGGGGCACTCGCTCAGAATCAGGTGAATGTATTCCTCATCACTGATAAGAATTCTTCAAAAGTAAAAAATGTCCTCCTATATGGCAACGGAATAGACCCAACTATTGTGGCAACACCTGACAGCATGGATTTCGGTGAGCTGTATCCAGGGAATAAATCTGAAGTCAAGACTTTACGGATATCCAATTCTACTGGAGGGTCACTTAAAATTACAAATATATATATTGATGAAAATATGGATCTGGACGCGGGTGGCTCTGAGATCTCCGAATTTGAAATTAGTAATATTCCATCTTTTCCGCAGGATCTGAGTGAGAAAGACTCATTTGTTGAAATAGGTATACAGTTTAAGCCCAAGACTGCAGGTATGAAGAATGCGACACTAATAATTGAGAATACTGATATTGATGCTCCAAAACTATCAGTCTCCCTTACCGGGAAAGGAGGGACATGTCCTCCTGATTACTATGATATAAATGGCAAACCTGAGGACGGATGTGAATATCATTGTGCCCCAAAACTCAAAGGGGTGGATATATGTGATGGTGAAGATAATGATTGTGATGGAGAGACAGATAATGGTCCACCTGATGATGTCTGTTTCCTGAAAGACAAACAGAAGAAGCATGTAGTATCAACTGCCTGCATCGAGAAAAGCGGTGATAAGGTCTGCATTATTGCAGAGTGTGAACCCAATTTCTGGGACAACAACGGAGTTTATGATGATGGGTGTGAATCGGAGTGTGTAAAATCAGGCAATGAAATATGTGATGGAATTGACAATGATTGTAATGGTAAGACAGATGAATTAAGCCCCAGCGTTATGTGTCCAGCGGCATTAAATACAACTGAGGCTTTTTGCGAACAGGGCAAGTGTTCATATACCTGTATTCCAAAATACGGTAACTGCAACGATGATTGGAATGATGGATGTGAGACAAAACTTCAGGACAACTTTGACAACTGTGGAGAATGTAAGAAGTCCTGTACTCTCCCAAATGCGATAGGCAAATGTGAGGATATCTCCTGTAAAGTGGTATCTTGTCAGAGTGGATATTACGATATAAATAAAGACCCCGGTGATGGATGTGAATACCAGTGTACTCCCACGGGACAGGAAGTTTGTAATGGAAAGGATGATGACTGTGATGGACAGACCGACAATGGTGATATAAGAATTCTCTGTCCTGCCGATATCCATACTACATTCAAATGTGAGAGTGGTACCTGTAAGATTGTACAGTGCCAGAGTGGCTGGTATGATATAAACGGAGTAGTTAATGATGGCTGTGAGTGTCAGGCTGAGGATAGTCTGCTTGGTGGTGACAGCTGCAACAATGCCACAGATCTCGGAAATTTTTCCAATGCTACACAGAATCTGTCAATTACAACAAATGTTCTGCCTGTTGGAAGGTCTGCATGGTACAAGGCTCGTTTTGTGGATGACGTTCAAAATGACATAAATATGGGTTATGACTCCTTTCATATAAATATCAAACTTGAATCCAATCCTCAGAATCAGTATAGTCTGGATATATATGAGAATGAATGCACTACATCTCCAAACTGGAATACATTTCTTGATTGTCCACAGCAGGATTACCACTTTCAGACAGATTTCAGAGGTGGTTCAGGACCTGATGGAAAACCACTCGGCGAAAATCCCTGTTACGGAACAGGCAATATCCCCAACAAGAATCAGTGCAAGGATAACACTATGACAATATACTTCAGGGTATATAGAGAACAGCAGGTTACACCAACCTGCGATAAGGCATCTATCAGGATAAACTTTACAAAATAAGATTTTTATCACATTGATTAAAATGGCATTTCTGTACAAGGGTAGGCTGGTATTAATTCCACTGCCATAACTACCATTTACTCAATTAGCATAGATTATAACTTTTAAAAAAGATTCAGAAAATTTTTCAACAATTGGGAACAGAAAATATGCAGCCTTTTTTATAAAATTATCCGGCACAACTCATATATAGTCTGATAAAAAAATGTAAAGAATTTACTGCTGTTACCTCAAAAATAGGAAGCAACAGAAGTCTATTTAATGAAGTATTTGAACACTTGCTGAAAATATACAATGGATTAATAATATCAAGACTCAAATATGCCCACTTACCACTGGATGAAGG
>JBBISZ010000314.1:0-2319 GCA_037441045.1 Deltaproteobacteria bacterium
AAATTTATTCCTCTACCAAGGTAAATAAAGTCTTTTGCCCTTACAAATTTCGAGGCAATCTCCTTTATGATTGGTTCTGTTTCCAGCAGATTTCTTAAAATCACTGGCATTTTTAAGATCCCTTCAATAAGACTCTTCAACCTCTCATCGCCTATCAGTTTTTTGCTCCTTGCAAAAACAATTGACAGAAGAAGAAGCATCTCCACCTGAGCAACAAAAGCCTTGGTGGACGCAACGCCTATCTCTATTCCTGCTCTGGTATAAACCACACTATCTGCTATTCTTGCTATCGAGGAATTCATTACATTACATATTGCGAGAGTCTTTATCCCTTTTTCATTCGCATCTTTCAGTGCACCGAGCGTATCTGCCGTCTCCCCCGACTGGGATATGGCGACAACAAGATCGTCTCTGGATAAAACTGGATTTCTATATCTAAATTCACTCGCATAATCCACCTCTGCAGGAACCCTTGCAATCTGCTCAAAATAATATTTGCCAATAAGTCCTGCATGATAGGATGTGCCACAGGCCACTATCACTATTCTCTTGAAATCAGAAAGAGAAACATTGAGCTCGTCCAGAACAAACTCATTACTCTCTCTTCTGACTCTCCCCAGCAGTGTATCAGAAAAGACCTTTGGTATCTCAAAGATCTCCTTGTGCATAAAATGCTTATGACCCTCTTTTTCTGCAACCACGGGACTCATATCAACGTTCTTTATGTCCGGATCCTTCCTTTTTAGCGTAACTATATCAAAAATCTCCACATGATCTCTGTATATTCTGGCAATCTCATTTTCGGAAAGCGTAATAATTCTTCTGGTATAAGGAAGAAGAGCGGGTATGTCCGATGCTACAAAATTCTCACCATCTCCAACCCCTATTATAAGAGGCGAAAAATTCTTTGCCACCACAAAATAATCGGACTCTCTTTCACATACAACCCCAACAGCATAGGCGCCTTCAAGCTTTTTTATTGCACAAACAACTGAGTCAAATAGATTCTTTCCGTTCTGCATCTCTCTATCAATTAGGTGAGAGATTACCTCTGTATCGGTTTCTGAAGAGAAAACGCTACCTGATCTTATAAGGAGTTCTTTAAGAATTGCATAATTTTCAATAATCCCGTTGTGAACTACTACAACCCCGTTTACAGAATGAGGATGGGCATTTGTCTCAGAAGGTCTGCCGTGAGTTGCCCATCTGGTATGTCCTATCCCGAGATTGCCATTTATCCTTGCACCAGCAATCAGTCTTTCGAGTGAGGAAATCTTCCCTGCCGCCCTTAAAATCTTCAATGCCCCGTCTGAGATTATTGCTACACCAGCAGAATCATATCCACGATATTCAAGTCTCTTAAGACCATCAATCAGAACACCTACCGCCTCTCTCGCTCCAACATATCCTACGATCCCGCACATATATTCTTCTCCCTCAGTAACGGTTTTATCCGTATATTTATATCAATATTATCAAACAGTTTTTTCATTCGCAGCACAGAATCAGGCTTAAAATTCTCAGGAATATTAATCTCAAACATGCGGCCAAATATCTCCAGATTTATCTTCCTCCGGCACACCTCTGTTGCTGAGAACAGTTGTATAAATACTCCATCGTTATTCCAGTAGACATTTCTGGCATCCGACACAACTCTCAATGCGACATTCTTCCTTCCATAATAGGTCTCAACTCTCCTCTCTGAATTTAAAAATCCTCTCAAAAATGTAAAGGCAGGTATCTTCATCACAATCCTTTTGTATCCACGACATCTACCTGATCCACCACATACCTTACAGGATTTATTGAAACCAAAACAATCAGGACATACCTCTATAAAACTCACGAGAACATTCCTCTCTGTGTCCCTTGCAAGCTCTCCCTCTTCCAGCCTTATATCTGAATCTATAGTATTAATCCTTGAAATTAATTTTTTTAATTCCTCTCTACATTCACCAGGACTGAGTCTCATTATCGACCTGAAAAGTGGCTTAAACATCTCCACCACATTTAAAGCCTCTTCTTTTATGAGGCTTGAATCATATAGAAATCGCTTCCTGCTATCCGAAAGAATAGAATATGCATGAGTAATCCTTTTAAAGGTCTCCTCACTCTCTTTTTCGGGATTCACATCGGGATGATAAATCCTTGCAAGTCTTCTGTACGCCTTTTTTATCTCTTCTGGTGATGCGTCAGAAAAAACGCCCAAGATCTCATAGAGATTCTGATTCATTACAACTAATTAACTCTTATCTTTTGGACCGGAATAAACCACCTCGGCAATTTTGTATGCTGCCTTTTCAAATTCAGGATAGAGCA
>JBBISZ010000314.1:2329-3391 GCA_037441045.1 Deltaproteobacteria bacterium
CTTTTAATTTTTCAAGGTCATTTGATTCAATGGCTGTCTCTATCTCGGTTATTTTAGAAAGGAGCTCCACCCTTATTTCATCTGTAATCTTATCTCCAAACTCATCCATAGATTTTTTTACAGAATAAACAAGTCCTTCTGTATTATTCTTTATATCCACAAGTTCTTTTCTCTTCTTATCCTCTTCTTTATACTGCTCTGCCTCTGCAACCATCCTCTGTATCTCTTCCTGTGAAAGACCTGTGGATGGCATAATCCTCATTGATTGAGCCTTGTTTGTACCAAGATCCTTGGCGGTAACATTCACAATTCCATTTGAATCTATATCAAAAGTAACCTCTATCTGCGGAACCCCTCTCGGTGCAGGTGGAATCCCTATCAACTGGAATCTACCGAGGCTCTTATTATCCTTTGCAAGCTCTCTCTCCCCCTGAAGGACATGAACCTCTACAAAATTCTGATTGTCCTGAGCGGTTGAAAATATCATAGACTTTTTTGCAGGAATCGTGGTGTTTCTCTCAATAATTCTGGTAAAAACGCCTCCGGCAGTTTCGACTCCAAGTGAGAGGGGTGTAACATCCAGAAGCAGAATATCCTTAACATTCCCACGCATAACAGCGCCCTGAATGGCTGCACCTACAGCCACAACCTCATCAGGATTTATATCATCTCTTGGTGCCTTTCCAAAAATCTCCACCACTTTCTGCTTTACCCTTGGCATTCGAGTCATACCACCGACCAGGATAACCTCTCCTATCTGTTCAAAGGTCAATCCGGCATCAGCAACTGCCTTTTTGCATGGCTCTTCAAGTTTGTCTATCAGATCAGATACCATCCACTCAAACTGTTCTCTTGTCAGAGAGATATTCAGGTGAAGTGGACCTTCCTCTGATGTACATATAAAAGGTAGAGTTATCTCCGTCTCCATTGTAGAGGAGAGCTCGTGTTTTGCCTTTTCGGCTGCCTCTTTTATCCTTTGAAGCGCTATACTATCTTCGGAAAGATCTATATTGTGCTCCTTCTTAAAAGTTTCAATAATAAAATTCATAATCCTTCTGTCAA
>JBBISZ010000315.1:0-3389 GCA_037441045.1 Deltaproteobacteria bacterium
GGTAGTTCGGGTTGATCCCTATGCTTTTAAGTTTTTGAATGCGGAAGTATACAAAGACACCGATCAGTACAGCAATATATCATATAGGTTTTTCAGAGATGGAGTTAGAAGAATCACATTCAAGCAGGGACTTACGATAAATGAATTTCTGCAATTTATTCTCATAGTATCAGGACAATCTCAGGTCACAAAACAGGCAGAGGATACTGTCTCACAGTTGTGGCTCGCTAATCTGGAAAACATAGAACTCACCGTTATTGAGGGAGGGATTACCTTTACTGATGACAATTCTACTGATTCTCAGTCCAAAGATATTGAGACAGATACTATTGTAAATTTTCTTGAGAGCAAGCTCTCTACAGATGGACAGGATGTAGTAGGTTTTGCGCGAATATCTGCCTCAGATATAGGAATGGAGATTGAATCTGTCCAGCAAATAAAGGGATTGCAGAAGAGACCTGAAATTATAACAAATGAACATAAGCAACTTATTCAGGAGAGATTTCTGTCAGAGGACGAATCTATCAAAATGCTCAAGATGCGGCGAATTCTGATGGCGATTATAAAATCAGACCTGAATGATGTTGAATTACAGGATGTAATAGAAAACTTTATTCTAATAATGGACTATCTTTTACTTTATGATGATTTATCCAAGATCTGCGAGTTTCTAATAGATATTGAAAAGGAATCAATAAACAACTCAATCCCTTTGATGAGCCGTGAAAGAATAATGCAACTCAGGCTTAGAATTCAACAGGAACTCAATACAGATATGCGTATTCAACGCATTATTCAAATACTCAAATCCAGAAAAATAGACAACGCTGAGCATATTAAAATTATTTTTGAACATCTTAATGAAAATAGTTACCAGAAACTTCCAGCCCTCATTGAGCAGATAGATATAGCAGACAATCTTAATACTCTACTTGAGGCTCTGAAAAAACCAAGACCACACTTTGAAAAGGTCTTCATAGATCTATTAAACTCAAAGAAGATGAACCTTGTAAATCTCTCCCTTGATGTTATAAAGGATATTGAATTTGAAGGCAAAGTTGAGTCCGTCACCCCACTGATTTACTCTCAGGTTCCCCAGATTTCACAGAAGGCACTGGAGATAATTGCATCTACTGGTTCAGATAAGGCGGAGAATGAAATAATAAAGTTTATGGAAAATAAAAAGGCTCAATCTGTAGACACAATAATTCGGATATTGCATCTCTTAAATGAAGATCTTCTGGCAAACATAATACTCAAAATGCTTCTTGATGAAACATTTATAATAGATGACTCTCGAAGATATGTACTTCTAACCAGACTCGCAGATGTAATTTCGCTCCCGCAGGTTGAGACCTATTTTAATACCATTTTTAACGAAAAGGGTTCACTATTTTCAAAAAGTAAAGTAGATGCGAGAAAGAGGATGGCAATAAAAGCACTTGCCGGTGCACCTTCCCTCATAACCTACCAGTATCTGATGAATATTTCAGGAAGTGAGAATTGTAGTACTGATATAAAAAAAGAAATTTTATTAGCGGCAGAGTCCATAAAACGCAGACTACAGGGGAAATAGATGTCAGACTATATTGATCCAAAACAGTTTTCATCACAATCAGAGTCTCAGGCTCAAAAGCCTAAAGAGGCAGATATTAAGATTCAACAGTATGGCAAACAACTTCTAACGCTACTCTATATGCTTATAAGGACAGTGAAGATTCACGACCCGGATAATGCCATTTTTGAAAAGCCTCTTAACCAGATGCGAGACATCATAAACTTTATTGTAAACAAAGATGGCTCCCTTAATCTTATTCTCGGAGAAAGCGTAGTATATCTCAACAACGGATTTATAAAACTCGATATCTCCACCATTGAAAATCTAAAATATGTAGCAACAGAGATGAAATCCAGAGATCTGGGGGGTTTTACAGTAGACAAACCCGTAACCACTGATGAATTAAAGAACTTCCTCTTTCTCTTCTCAAAAAATATCAAAGATGAGATTACCGAGAGTGGTTCAGAGCAGCGAAAGCTGGTCTCAATAAAAATGTCAAAATATAAGAAGATTCAGGAAATTCTTGCTGGTATGGAGAATGTCAGCAATGAAAATGTACAGATAGATCGCAAAAAATATAGCTTTGTTGTTTATGCAAGATCAGTACAGTTTGTAAAAAGTTATATAAATTTCTTAAAAGGAAATGGAAATCCTGTACAGCTCAGCCAGGGGACCAGGATGATAAGGGATCTGGTAGAACTGTGCAAGAATGACTCACAGAATTTTCTTGGTATTTCTACTATTAAAAATGAACAGGAGTATCTATATTATCACTCTGTAAATACAGCCCTTCTGAATATTATTATAGGCTCAGAGCTCGGTTTCAACAAAGAACAACTAATGGACTGTGCAATGCTCGGTTTTATCCACGACATAGGAAAGATTATGGTAAGCGAAAAAATCCTAAATAAGAATTCCACACTCACACCCGGTGAGCGTCAGGAGGTTGCAAAAATTCCACTGTATACAATAAAACTTCTTTTGCGTGCAAGAATTCTGGACAGGAATCTGATAGACAGAATAATCTCTATTTCTGAATACAATATAGATTTTGCAAAGACACTTAAGAATCCTGAAGAGGCTTATAAAAATCCCAATCAGATTTCTATATCAGCAGTCGGGCTATACAGTAGAATACTCTCTGTTTCACACACATACGATGCTCTAACGAGTGAAAGACCATGGAGAAAGGCAATGAGTGTAGATACAGCACTCAAATTTATGGCAAAGGAGATGAGAGCCCGCTTTGATCCATTTATTTTATCCCTATTTATTAGAATAATGAGATACTATGTAGTAAAAAATCTCGACTCCACAACTATATCAATAACCTGACCCTCTATTTATGCATAACTCACTTTTAAATGTATTTTTGGAAAATATGATTGCCTAATTTTAACATAAAAATTAATCCTCTAATAGACAATATTATTCTCATAATGATATGCAGATGAATATTCTTCTTCCTTTATTACTGTATACCCAGCCCTCTTAAGAGAGGACTTATGATCCAAGTACAGAAATTATTTAGCTTTTAGATTTCAGGACTTAAGAACTTTCCAAAATAATAGATAAGGTAATATGTGATTTCTATCCCTTTGGAACTGCAATCTGGCAATATCCCGAAAAAGTTCATACAATCATAAATGGAATATTTCATTCTTCAAAATAGTATTTTATAAAACTCTATTAAATAAGAATAAAGGAAAGTTTATACGATTTATTATTTCTCTCCCGACCTTATCTCTTGATTTTGATCAGGGATTGTAATAAATTGACTTTCACAATGAGGTATCTATGAAAAAACTACCAATAGGCATTCAGAGCTTTG
>JBBISZ010000316.1:0-3377 GCA_037441045.1 Deltaproteobacteria bacterium
GAAAGTGAGTGTCCCATTCTGGGACCGGGTGTTCTAATCCCTCTCTCTCCGCCAGAGAAGCAGGTTGTGGAGAGATGTCCGAGCTGGCTTAAGGAGCACGATTGGAAATCGTGTGTGTGGACTAAAATCCACACCGTGGGTTCAAATCCCACTCTCTCCGCCATTTATGGCCGGGCCCTGCGCGACGAGAGGATTACAAACCCCGTCAGGTCCGGAAGGAAGCAGCGGTAGTAATTTCTCCGGGTGCCGCAGCAAGCCTGGCCTCTCTCCCTTCAGATATTTAATAAGTCATGACTTATCTGGTCTTTGCAAGAAAATACAGACCTCTTACTTTTGATGAAATAGTCGGGCAGTCTCATATTGTGCAGACCCTCAAAAACTCTATCCTTCAAAACAGGCTCCATCATGCATTTATCTTTTCTGGTCCGCGTGGAGTGGGGAAGACTACAACTGCCAGAATTCTTGCAAGATGTATCAATTGTGAGACGGGTATAACTGTAACCCCATGTAACAAATGCAATAGTTGTACTGAAATAATAAATGGTTCATCAATGGATGTTCAGGAGATAGATGCTGCAAGTCATACGGGAGTAGATAATGTCAGGGATATTCTGGAGAAGGTGGCATATTCACCAATAAAGGCGAGATACAAGGTGTATATCATTGATGAGGCACATATGCTTTCAAAGGCTGCATTTAATGCTCTATTAAAGACGCTTGAAGAGCCTCCCCCGCATGTAAAATTTATATTTGCAACAACTGAGCCCAGCAAGATTCTACCCACCATTACATCAAGATGTCAGCGATTTGATTTTAGAAGGGTAGAGAATGTGGATATTGTAAACCACATGGAAGAACTTTTAAAGAAGGAGAAGATCAAATATTCCAGCCGGGCATTATCTGTCATTGCAAGAGAGGCAGGAGGTTCTGTAAGGGATTCATTATCTATTCTTGAGCATGTGGTCTCATTTTCTGCAGGTGAGATAAATGAAGAGTCAATAAGCAATGCTCTTGGGCTTATTGGCAGAACGACGATTATCAGGCTTTTTAAGTATATTTTGAGCAAGGAGAAGGAAAAGGCTATTGAGATAATTGATGACACTTATATGTCAGGATACGACCTCCAGATATTATTTAATGAACTCTTATCCATTACACGGAATGTGCTCCTTATAAAGATTGGACAGAGTAAGATTATATATAATGATCTCTCGACAGAGGAGGTTCAGGAGATAAAGCCATTTATCAGTCAGGTGACTACACAGGGGCTGCATATGCTCTTTGATACATTCTTTCAGGCATCGGAAGAAATTGCCAGAAGCGAACAACCATTATTTACTGCAGAGATTGCAGTACTGAAAGCTATGTCAATAGCATCACTCAAACCACTTGAGGATATAATTTACAGATTTGATAATCTTGAGAAAAGAATTCTCTCGGGACAGAATTTCTCAGTTGCTGATATAACAATGCCTGCCCTGACAACGAAGGAACAGGTTACACTTGATCAGCCTGATATTTGGCTGAAGATTATAGAGGGAGTTAAGAAAAGAGGGAAGATTCAACTGGTTAGTATCCTGGAAGATGGTGTGTTTATATCCTCTGAAAATGATCGTATCAGGATAGGTTTTAGGGGTGCAATCCAGCTGGAATCTATGAGAGATAAGAAAAATCTGGATGTGGTAAAACAGGTTATAAGAGATATACTGGGAAGGGATATGGAGCTTATTGTTACAGATCTCTCCATTCAGGATAAAGTAGCCTCATCAATTAGTGAAGAGATTACAAAAAAAAAATCTGAGATAGATACAAAACTCTCTGATGAGATGTTGCAGAACCCCATTGTTCAGGCAGCCATAGAGATTTTTAATGCAAAAGTTGTGGAGAAAAAAGATAAGGAAGGGAAATAATGATTCTGGATGAATCTATAGAAAAAGCCATAAGCCTTTTGAGGAAATTACCATTTATTACAGGAAGAACTGCCCAGAAGATAATATTTTTTCTATTAAAAAACAAAAATAATTATACAGGAGATCTTATTAAATCACTTGAGAATTTGATGTTGTTAAAAGAATGTAGACTGTGTAATTCACCATCCACTATGGAGATATGCAGCATCTGTTCATCTCCCAAAAGAGACCATAATATAATGATAATCGTTGAAGAGTTTGCAGATCTATTTGCTGTTGAACAGATGGGAGAATATTCGGGCATATATTATGTTTTGAATAGACGACTTGATATTAAAAATGGAGTTGGTCCAGATGACCTTAACCTGGATAGATTATTGAGTAGCATCAAGGAGAATAATGTTAAGGAGATAATCTTCGGTTTCGATCAGAATCCTGAGATGGAGGCTACAAAACTCCTTCTGATAGATAAATTAAAATCCTTAAATGTTGGAATGTACTCTATAGCGGTAGGGATGCCTTTTGGGTCAGAACTTGAGTATGCTGATAAAAGGACGATCAGACACGCTCTCCTGAATAGAATAAAGATATCTTAATTCAAATATTCCTTTATTTCCTGAGTTTCACTCCAAGTTATATATGATAACTGCGCTATAAGCTTTATTCAATAGTGTATAATTTTTACATTGGAGTAAATTGATTTTCAGTTATCACAAATTTTTATTGTAATTTATTGTAATATTATGACAGATTATGTATACCTTAAAATACCTTTAATTTATATTGGTTTTGAAAGGCAAGTTAACTTAACTAACTTAAATTGCTATATTATTTACAAAGTACAGTTATCTCCTCTCTTATGCAATAAGGATGAAATCATTATTGTTATAATTATTTTATGTTAGATTGTATAACCTTTCAACCTACTCTCTGGTACTCGATCAGGCAATGTCAGATTAAAGGAAATAAGAGTGAAAAATTCAGTAAAAGACCCTATCGCCTCCCTTACCCATAGGGGATAAGTATTAATAATAGTAAAATATATGCATGTATATTAAAGCAAAAAACAAATCTACAACTCAGAATATAGTATTACAGGAACAGCCATTACTACCTTCACTTTTAGAACCGGTATCCAGATTCCTTGTATCCTTAATGAAAAACACATCATCTTCTTTTACAATATCCTCATAAGTATTGATTGAATCATCATTGAAATAATCTATTGATCCCTCATCGAATATTAATAAGTTATCTATCTCATTCTCGACATCTATGTGTATATTGTCTACTGCTTCATTATCCGTGATTAAAATATCTCCTTCTGAATCCATAATCTCTGAACCTCCATCATTGGTTATATACTCACAACCACTTCCTGAGCAGCAGAAATTACAATCGTAAGCATTCAATTTTATTGAACCAGAAGGACACATTGATGGGCAACATATAACGCTTATATTATTT
>JBBISZ010000317.1:0-3368 GCA_037441045.1 Deltaproteobacteria bacterium
CAGTTTGGTGCAGATTTTATTGATCCATATAAATTTACCAGAGTTCTTAATTCTTTGAAACTCAGTGGTGTATATTTTAGGCCCATCTTCTTTATGCCAAAATTTCATAAATTTCATGACAGAATCTGTGGCGGTGCTTTTATCCATATAACTGATAGAATCAGATTTGAACCATACAGAACTGGCATTGCAATACTTCATACCTTAAGGAAGATATATGGAGATAGACTGAAATGGAGGACTGAACCCTATGAATTTGTAAAGGATATTCCTGCAATAGATTTACTCTTTGGCACTGATGAAATAAGAATAATGATTGATAAAGAAGTTAAATTGGGATATATTTTTGAATTTGTGAAGGAAGAAGAAAAAAAATATAAAAATAAAATAAAAAGTTTCCGTATTTATAATAAGGAGAATCTTATATGAAAAGTAGAGATGAGTCATTTGATATATTGAAAAATCGTGTAAAGACCATAAATCTTATAAAACATATGCTTGCAGTTGAGGCAATTATGAGAGGACTTGCCAATCATTTCAATGAGGATGTGGAAAAATGGGGATTGGCGGGGCTTATGCATGATATTGATATTGATGAATATGGAAAAGATTTATCCATGCATGGTAAAGTTGGCGCTACATGGCTAAAAGAAATGGGATATGATAATGATATTGTAAATGCAGTTCTCGCACACGCGGGACACAAACCCCTTGAGAGCAGGTTTGAAAAGGCGCTATTTGCCTCAGATCCTTTATCAGGACTTATTATCTCTTCTGCCCTGATCCATCCATCCAAAAAATTATCGGCAATTGATACAGAATTTGTTTTAAATAGATTTTCTGAGAAAAGGTTTGCAGCAGGCGCTAGAAGGGAAGATATTAAAGTATGTGAACAGTTTGGACTCAGTCTTGAGGAATTTATATCTATTGCTCTTAATTCTATGAAAGGGGTCTCAAATGAACTCGGATTATAAAATTGTTTTACTACTGGTGTTTTCTTCTATTGCCATCGGTTGCACAGAAGCAATTACTATTGAAGAATATGATGTTACCACGCTTTCAGATGCAAAATATAAAGATGTTACAACAGATATAATTGATATTGAGCAAATTAATGACACAATATCGTATGAAGATGGAGTTGACGATTCAACAGATTATAAAGATATCCTTGAAGACACCTCAGATATTATAAACACAAATGAAGATCCAGAAAACTGTGGCTCAGCAGGATATGTGTGCTCTGAACATGTAAATTCATCGGATGAGAATGGCAAGCCTACATCTCTCGTCTGTATTACTGGAAAATGTGTGGTGGATAAGTGTATACCTGGAAGGGCTGATTGTAATAATGAATTTTCTGACGGCTGTGAAACTTATACAGGTAGTGACTCAAACAATTGTGGGTATTGCGGCAATAAATGTCATTTTTTAAATGCTGTTTCAGATTGTCAGTTTTCTACCTGTTCACTCGTAAAATGCAATAAACCCTATGCCAACTGCGATCTTAAAATATCCAATGGGTGTGAAACTGACACCTCAAAAGATATCAACAATTGTGGTATGTGTCATAAGGTATGTGCATTTGCCAATGCAAAATCCGAATGTATTAACTCCGAATGTAAATTTTTAGGATGTAATGAAGGATTTGTGGATTTGAATCAGAATATTAAGGACGGTTGTGAATATCAGTGCACTATTACAAACAATGGTGTTGAGATCTGCGATGGAAAAGACAATGATTGCAACGGATTTATAGATGAAGTATGCAGTTGTGTCAGCGGTTCAAAGATGCCATGCGGATTTAATATGGGAAGGTGCAAAGAAGGATATTATGAATGTAAGAATGGGAAATGGGATACAAATTGTGTAGGGGCAGTAGGACCCACAAATGAAGATTGCAATAATATTGACGACGACTGCAATGGTGAGACAGATGATAATCTATATAGAGAATGCACGGGCAGCGATGCAAATTTGTGCAATTCTCCCTGTGGAATTGGATATGAATACTGCGAAAAAGGTATCTGGAAAAGATATAATCCGCCTCAACCATCAAAAGAAATATGTAACGAAAAAGATGATGATTGTAATGGCTTGACCGATGAAGGTAGTGCAGATTGTCCACAGGATATGGTCCCTGTTGGTCTATGCCTCTGTATAGATAGATTTGAAGCATCCAGGCCCGATGCAACTGACAAATCCGCTGGTATAAATAACAGTTATGCTACATCAAGAGCCGGCGTAATACCATGGACAGAGGTGGATTGGAATACTGCAGACAAAGCCTGTAAAGCAGCAGGTAAAAGACTGTGTACTGCTTCTGAATGGCGAAGGGCATGTGAAGGAGAAGGCGGATATACCTACCCGTATGGTAATACATACAATCCTGCCACCTGTAATGGCTCAGATGATCCCAATCCTGGCAATGTTTTCCCAACAGGCACATATACGGTATGTAAATCGGGCTATGGAGTATTCGACATGAGCGGCAATGTTGAAGAATGGAATTCAACTGACTACCCCGATCAGAAAAAGGGAGTAAGAGGCGGATCTTACTTAAATGGAACTGAACTTTTTACAAAATGTGATTATGAGGCACCACCGGTAAAAAGCGATTTTACAAGCCGTTCAATAGGCTTCAGGTGTTGCAGGACTCCTTAATTGTTATATGAAAAGACCAATTATTGGAATAACTACTGATTATTCAGACGGATATGATGAAAGATATCCCAAACTGCTTACCTACAAACTAAAATCGACCTATGTAAATGCCGTTACAAAGGCAGGTGGAGTACCATTTATTATACCATTTGACACTGATTCCGAAGTTCAGGATATTATCAGTAGAATAGATGCGCTTATTATTTCGGGTTCAAGAGATGACATACATCCGTATTTTATAAATCAATCAAAAAAACCTCCACTATCGAAAAATTATATCAAAAGGCATTCTTTTGAATTTAAGCTCGCTGCAGAGATGATTAATAAGGAAAAACCTGTGCTCGGAATATGTGGCGGGATGCAACTCATAAATGTACTATTTGGGGGTTTACTGATTCAGGATATTTTTGAAGAGATTGGTTCAAAGATTCATAAAAACGAGTATTTTAAGATAGCCCATAATATTAAAATATTTCCAGGTACCCATCTAATGAAAGCAATAAAAAAGGATATGATTGCGGTAAATTCAACTCATCATCAGGCTGTTTACTATATACCTCATTGTTTGAAAGTATCTGCAATATCAACAGATGGAATCGTCGAGGGCATTGAACAGGACTCAAAAAATTTGGTAATGGGAGTTCAATATCATCCTGAGGCGCTAATAAATAAGAAAGAACATATGGATTTATTTAAATATTTTG
>JBBISZ010000318.1:0-3365 GCA_037441045.1 Deltaproteobacteria bacterium
ATATTTCCCGCTCGTTGTACACGGTGCAATTATGATAGAACCTACCGAATCGGAGAGTAAGGACTCCCTCGATGGATTTGCTGATGCAATGATAAGAATTGCAAAAGAGGTGGAGGAAAACCCAGAAATCGTTACATCCACACCTACACTCTCTCCTGTTAGAAGGGCTGATGAGGTAAAGGCGGCAAAAGACCTCAAGCTCAAATATGAGCCCAGAAGGTGTGATTGATGTCTTTACTAAAAGATATCTTTTACAGAAAATCTATTGACAAAATAATTGCAGATTCCGAGAATAATGAAAGATCCTTAAAAAGGGTGCTTGGTGCATCGGATCTAATTCTTCTGGGCATTGGCGCAATTGTGGGGGCTGGAATATTTGCAACTGTCGGAACTGCTGCCGTAGGAGATACTGTAAGACCCGGGGCAGGACCTGCTTTGATAATTTCATTTGTGCTTACAGCGATAGCATGCGGATTTGCAGCTCTCTGTTATGCGGAGCTTGCATCAATGGTTCCAATATCCGGCTCTGCATATACATATGCCTATACCACTCTTGGCCAGATCGTCGCTTGGATAATAGGGTGGGATTTAATTATAGAGTATGCCGTCGGCAATGTGGCTGTGGCTATCTCCTGGTCAGGATACTTCAAGGAGCTTCTCGCGGGTTTTGGCATTACAATTCCCGAATGGCTCACAACTGATTACAGGAGTGCATTTCACGGTGAATCTATATATAGTGCCGCAAGCCTCCTTCTGAATGGAAAGAGCATGGAGACCGTATCAATCATCTCCCCCAGGGCAGCAGAATATATTTTAGAGCAGTTAAACAGTAATGTGACTCTTGATTTTATCCAGCACTCCTTCCTATCAGCACATAACGCCGTTACAAAAGCACCTCATATATTTTCAATACCCATCATTTTTAATCTACCAGCAGTAATGATAGTTCTGATAATCACGCTGATTCTGGTTATAGGAATAAAAGAGTCCTCCAGATTCAACGCCATTATGGTAGGGATAAAGCTTCTTATCCTTGGTTTTTTCATTCTGGTAGGAATCTTTTATATAAAACCCTCAAACTGGACACCATTTGCCCCGAACGGATGGGCAGGTATACACGCAGGGGCAGCAATTGTCTTCTTTGCCTATATAGGTTTTGATGCAGTCTCAACTGCTGCAGAGGAGACAGTCAATCCAGGCAAAAATCTCCCAATAGGAATAATAGGTTCACTCGTTATCTGCACAATTATTTACATTCTGGTAGCCGCAGTCCTTACTGGAATGATGCCACTATCAGCATTTACACAGGCAAACAAGGCAGAGCCTCTAAGCGTTGCAATGAATTACCACAACCTAAGCTGGGTTGCTGGAATAATTTCTTTTGGCTCTATTGTAGCGCATACGGCAGTACTACTTGTTTTTCAACTGGGACAGCCGCGCATATTTTTTTCAATGGCGAGAGATGGACTGCTCCCGGAGTCTTTTGCAAAAGTTCACAAGAGATTCAAAACCCCACATGTTACCACAATAATCACAGGCGTATTTGTAGCCTTTTTTGCTGCATTTACAAATATTGATGAGATGGTGGATCTTACAAACATAGGGACGCTCTTTGCTTTTATTCTTGTATGCCTTGGAGTAATAGTATTGCGAATAAGAGATCCTGAAAGAAAAAGGACATTTAGATCTCCACTCTTTCCATTCGTACCAATTATGGGAATTTTGAGCTGTCTCTATCTTTTGCTTGGACTTCCAGAGGTTACATATCTGAGATTTCTCATCTGGCTTTTAATAGGGGTTGTAATCTACTTTACTTATGGATATAGTAAAAGTAAGGCACTCATCAGGGAGGCAAAATGAAAAAGAGAGTGACCATTAATTATTTGATGGAAATGAAATCGAGAGGTGAAAAGATCACAATGCTTACAGCCTACGACTACCCAACTGCTAAGATTCTGGATGAGGTGGGAGTAGAGACAATTCTTGTGGGTGATTCGGTTGCAAATGTGGTTATCGGCTATCCTGACACACGGCCTGTCACTATGGAGGAGATGCTACACCACACAAAAATGGTAACACGCGCAGTAAACAGTGCATTTGTGATAGGTGATATGCCATTTATGAGCTATCAGGTAGATGATGATGATGCAATTGAAAATGCTGGTAGATTTGTAAAAGAGGCTCTTGTGGACGCTGTCAAACTGGAGGGTCCCAATTTCGAGACTATTGAGAAGATTACAAAAGCAGGCATACCTGTAGTTGGACACCTCGGACTTACACCACAGAGTGCATCTCTACTGGGCGGATATGTGGTTCAGGGAAAGACATTTGAAAAGGCAAAGCGAATTATCAGAGATGCAGAACTTATTGAGCAGGCAGGAGCAATAATGCTTGTACTTGAAATGGTACCTCGCGAGATATCAGATGTCATTTCAAGAAGGCTAAAAATCCCTGTGATTGGAATTGGTGCTGGTTCTGAGTGCGATGGACAGGTGCTGGTCCTCCATGATATGCTTGGGCTGGGAGGCAATTTTAAGTTTTTAAAAAAGTATGCAAATCTACACGAGATTATTTCTGAGGCAATAAAATCATACATCAAAGATGTAAAAGGAAAAAAATTTCCATCTTTAGAACACTCATTTGAAATAGCCGATAAGGATCTTATGAAACTCAAGCGGATTTTTAGAGATCAAAGTAAATCCCGCAAATAAGACGGTTATGAAAAACACATTTACTGAAGAGATGAGGCTCCACTTTGAGCCATTAGAAAAACCGTTCAACGTGGTTCTTGTAGAACCCGAGATACCATTAAATACCGGTTCAATAGCAAGACTCTGTGCGGCAACAGGTTCAAATCTAATAATAATTGGAAAGACGGGTTTCAGTCTCAAATCGTCAGAACTCAAAAGGGCAGGCGTAGATTACTGGCAGCATGTAAAATTTATGCGGTACCAATCAATTGATGATTACATTAGAGACTATCCCGATTCCCACCTGTATCTGTTTTCGTCAAGGGCTAAAATTCCTTACATTGATTGTAATTTTCAATCGGGAGACAGTCTTGTCTTTGGGAAGGAGAGCACAGGCCTTTCGGATGAAATACTAAACAGATTCAAAGAAAGACTTTATGCCATCCCAACCGTATCAGGGATAAGATCACTTAATCTCTCAAATGCAGTCTCAATAGTGCTCTATGAGGCATTAAAAAAAAACGATGCATTTAAGAGACTTTATTGGGAAACTTAGAATAAAATTGCTCTGCTTTACTCTCTTATATTTCAAAAATTGATTTGTCTGATATCTGTCCAGAATAAATTTTGCAAAGAATCCTTTGAATTTAATTTTTCATTTAGTCTTTAACTGAT